>CAIOSS010001253.1 GCA_903860995.1 uncultured delta proteobacterium
CGTCGCGAGCTTCACCAGGAGCGCGCGCGACCCCTCGACCTTGGCCTTCATCTCCAGGAGCATCCGGCGCACATCGGCGTGCTCGATGATCGACGCGCGCGGGGCCGTCGGGTCCTTCCACCGCGTGATGCTCGCGCCCTGCTTGCGGTCCTTCGCGTAGTCGAGCGCGTTGAGGTAGGCCGTCGACGCGAGCGCCACGCCCTGGAGCCCCACCCCGATGCGCGCGCCGTTCATCATCTTGAACATCTGCGGCATCCCGAGGTTCTCGACGCCGCCGACGAGCTCGCCCTGGCACTTGCCGTTCTCGCCGAAGCTGAGCACGCAGGTGGACGAGCCGTTGATGCCCATCTTGTGCTCGAGCGACGCCACCGCGACGTCGTTGTCGTCGCCCACCGAGCCATCTTCGTGGATGCGCACGCGCGGCACGATGAAGAGCGACAGGCCCTTGGTGCCGGGCGGCGCGCCGTCGATGCGCGCGAGCACGAGGTGGATGACGTTCTCGGTGAAGTCCTGGTCGCCCGAGGAGATGTAGATCTTGTTGCCGGTGATGCTGAAGCTGCCGTCGGCGTTGCGCGCCGCGCGGGTCTTGGCCATCCCGACGTCGCTGCCCGCCTGGGACTCCGTGAGACACATGGTGCCGCCCCAGGTGCCGCTGAAGATCTTCTGGAGGTACAGCTGCTTCTGCGCGTCGGTGCCGCACAGCCCGATGAGCTCGGCGGCCCCGAAGGCCAGGCCCGGGTACATGTTGAACGCCGTGTTGGCGCCGGAGAGCAGCTCCTCGACGGCGACCACCACCGACTGCGGCGCGTTGAGCCCGCCGTACTCCGACGGAACCCCGAGCAGCTTGATGCCCTGCTCGTGCAGGAGCGTCCACGCCTCCTTGAAGCCCGGGGCCGTCACGACCCGGCCGTTCTCGATGCGGCACCCCACGCGGTCGCCCACGGGGTTGAGCGGACCCAGCACGTCGGTGACGAACTTGTAGGTGCTCTTGAGGATCTCCTTCGTCTCCGCCTCGCCCATCTCGCTGTAGGGCGCGCGGCCCGAGAGTTCGTGCACCTTGAACTGCTCGAAGAGCACGAAGCTCAGCTCGCGAAGGTCGGCTTTGTATCGGTTGATCGCCTGGGACACGGGGAGCCTCCGTCTGGGATGTCGAGGGACTGGCGTGGTGCGCAGACCACAGTCGACCCGTCGGGCGCCACAGGGCGTCATCGGGCCGCTGAATCGCGGTTCAGTCGTTAGACCCCGCACCGCAGCGCGTCAAGCGCTCCGCGCCCGTCACGGCATCGCCGCGCGACCCTTGCGCGCGGCCGACGGAGGGGGTGTCGGCGCGGCGCGGAGACGTTGTACCGTCCGGCGTTTCAGCGAGTCGCACTCTCACACCCCTTCAGACCAGAGGATCACACCCCACGATGATGGCGCACGGCGGACGGCTGGTGGCAGAGGCCCTTTCCCGGGAGGGGGTCACTCACATCTTCACCCTCTGCGGAGGGCACATCCAGAACATCTACGACGGCTGCCTGGACGTGGGCATCCGGGTCGTGGACGTGCGCCACGAGCAGACCGCGGGCCACGCGGCCGACGGCTGGGCGCGGGTCACCGGCCAGCCCGGCGTGGTGGCCGTCACCGCGGGCCCCGGGGTCACCGACGTGGTCACCGCCCTGGCCAACGCGCAGCGCGCGGGCGTCCCCATGGTGTGCATCGGCGGCGCGGGCCCGTCTCAGCTCACCGACCGCGGCTCGCTCCAGGACATGAACCACCTGGACCTCATCAAGAGCATCACCAAGGCCTCGTACCGGGTGCTCCAGACCGAGCGCGTGGCCGAGTACATCTCCACGGCCTTCCGCGTGGCGCTCTCCGGCGTGCCCGGCCCCGTGTACCTGGAGATGCCCATCGACGTGCTCATGGGCTTCGCCGACGTCGAAGACTTCGCCGACCCGAAGACCTCGCGCACCGCCGCGCAGCCCGCGCCCGACCCGGTGGAGTTCGCGCAGGCGCTGGAGATCCTGTCGAAAGCCGAGCGCCCGGTGGCCATCATCGGCGGACAGCTCCACTGGAGCCGCGACCAGAAGGCCCTGCTCGACCTGCTCGAGCGCTTCCCGATGCCGACCTTCGTCAACGGCATGGCCCGCGGGTCGCTCCCACCCGATCACCCCTGCTACTTCTCCCGCGCCCGCCGCGCCGCGCTCGGCGCCGCCGACGTGGTGCTCATGTGCGGCACGCCCTTCGACTTCCGCGTCGACTACGGCCGCGCCCCCACCTGGGCTCCCGACACGAAGATCATCAAGGTCGACCGCGACGCCGCCATCATCGGGCACAACCGCGGCGTCGACGTGGGCCTCGTGGCCGACACGGGCACCGTGCTCCGCGCGCTCGCGGAGGGGCTCCCGCACTCGGCCGACCACCGCTCGGCCTGGCTCGCCACCGTGCGCGTGAGCGAGGACGCCAGCCGCGCCAAGATGCTGAAGGAGATGGTGATCGACAGCGATCCCCCGAACCCGCTGAGGGTCTGCGCCGAGCTCGACAAGTACGTCGACGACGACACCATCGTGATCGGCGACGGCGGCGATTTCGTGGCCACCGCGGCCTACGTCCTCAAGGTGCGCCGCCCGGGCCTCTGGATGGACCCGGGGCCCCTCGGCACCCTCGGCGTGGGCCCGGGCTACGCGATGGCCGCCAAGCTCGCGCGGCCGAAGTCGCGGGTGATCGTGGTGTACGGCGACGGCGCCTTCGGGCTGCACACCATGGAGCTCGAGGCCATGGCGCGGCAGGGCATCCCGGTGATGTGCCTCATCGGCAACGACGCCGGGTGGACGCAGATCCGCCGCGGCCAGGTGGAGTTCTTCGGCGAGGAGCGGGCCGTGGCCACGGGGCTCGCGTACACGCGCTACGAAGAGGTCGCCCGCGCGCTCGGGTGCCACGGCGAGTGGGTCGAGACGACCGCCGAGCTCGGGCCCGCCCTCGACCGGGCCTTTCACGCCACCGACGTGCTGGGCAAGCCCGCCGTGGTCAACGTGAAGATCGCCTCCAGCGAGTTCCGCAAAGGCTCCATCTCCGTCTGACCGCTCCGATATCCCCCGCGGTTGACCCCCGGGCCCCGGGCGCGTGATGGCCGCCCTCCCCGATGGGACACCTACATCGCCGTAACGCGGTCTGGCCTGCAGCGCGGCGGCTTTGTTCATGGTCGATCCCCGCTTCGACTACGTCCCCCTCAGCCGCGGGCGACTGACGCTTCGTCGCGCTTGTGCGTCGCGCGAGGGCGTTCGATAGTACCCCGCGCGGGCGACGGTTCCGCGAGAGGGACGCCCACCATGCTCTGCCCGCGCGCACCCTGGCTCCCGGCGCTGCGATCACTGCACCCGCTGCCCTGCCTCGCCGGTCCGTTCGCCCGCGCGTGGTGCGGCGCCGCGCTGATCGCGGGATGTCATGGCGCGACGCCCACACCCGACGCGGGCGCGGGCGACGTCGCGGTGAACGGCGACGTCGTGGTGCGTGGTGACGTCGCGGCGGAGGGCGATCGCGCGGCGTGCAACCCGCTGGGCGACGAGGCGACCTGCGCGCTCCCGTGGCCCAGCATGTACTACACGCGTGTCGACCCGCGGGCGGACACGGGGTACCGCCTCGCGCTCGACCGCCGCGCGCTGCCGGTGAGCGCTTCGACGCGCGCGCCCGGCGATGGCTCCCTCGACCCCGCGCCGTGGAACCGCCTCGACGGGTTCTCCCCCGCGGCGCCCGCGTTGGCGTGGTTCCCGCGGCGCCTCGACCCTGCCTCCCTCACCGGCGCCCTCGGGATCGCGGCGAGCGTCGCGCCCGGCAGCGCGACGGTGCTCCTGGACATGGCCACGAACCGCCGCGTGCCGCACATCGCGGAGCTCGACGCGACGGCGAGCGAGGCGCAGCGCCAGCTACTGATCGTGCGGCCCGCGGTGCGCCTCGAGCCCGCGCATCGGTACGCGGTGGTCGTGACCCGCGCGCTGCGGTCCCTCGACGGGGGCGCGCTCGCGCCGTCGGAGGGCTTTCGGGCGCTGCGCGAGGGGCACCCGGAGCGCGATCCGCGCCTCGCGCGCGTAGCCGGTCGCTACGCGGAGATCTTCGCGTCCCTCGAGGCCGCGGGCATCGCGCGCGACGACGTGCTCCTCGCGTGGGACTACGTCACCGCCTCCGAGCGCTACCTCACGGGCCCCGTGCGCGCGATGCGCGACCGCGCGCTCGGCGTCGTCGGACCGACCGGCGCGGCCTTCACCGTCACCCGCGTCGACGAGGCCGTGAGCGGCCCGGTGCTGCGACGGGTCGAGGGCACCGTGCGGGTCCCGCTGTTCCTGCGCGACCCGGCGCCCGGTCAACGCAGCGTGATGAACTTCGACGCCGACGGCGAGCCCGCGGTGGTCCCCGGCGCGACGCACGACGTACCCTTCGTGGCGATCGTGCCGCGCGCCGCGGCGACGGCGACGGGTCCGCTCCCGATGCTGCTCTTCGGCCACGGGCTCTTCGCCTCCGCGCGGGACCAGCTATTCGGCACGGACGTCCCGAGCGCGTTCCTCCAGCGCTTCGCCGACGACCACGGCTACGTCCTCGTCGCCACCGACTGGACCGGCCTCTCCGCCGCGGACCTCGGCGACGCGGGCCTCGGCCTCGCGGACTTCAACCGCGTGACCGTGCTGACCGACCGACTCCAACAGTCCCTGGTCAACGCGATGGTGCTCTTTCGCACGGCGCGGGAGCGCTTCGACGGCGCGCCCGCGTTCCAGGTGCAGGGCCGCGGCGTGATCGACCCGGGGCGCGCGTACTACTTCGGCGTCTCCCTCGGCGGGATCATGGGCGCGAGCTTCCTGGGCTACTCCCCCGACTGCGAGCGCGCGGCGCTGAACGTCAACGGCGGCAACTGGTCGCTGCTCATGCAGCGCTCCCTCGCGTGGCCGCAGCTCAGCCTCTTCCTGCGCGTCGGCTATCGCGCCCCGGAGGACCACCTCCTGCTCCTCGACCTCGCGCAGTCGCAGTTCGATTTCACCGACCCCATCAACCTCGCGCCGCACCTCACCCGCGACGTGCTCCCAGGGTCCGGCACGACGAAGTCCGTGCTCTCGCAAGAGAGCCTCGGCGATCCGCTCGTGAGCACCCTCGGCGCGGAGATGGTCGCGCGCACCGCGGGCCTTCCGCTCCTCGCGCCGTCTCTCACGTCACCGTACGGCCTCGTCGTCGCGCCCGCACCGCACGCGTCGGCGATGTCTCAGTGGACGATCCGCCCCGCGACGTCGCCGCCGGACACGAACCGCCCCATCGCGGCGGACAACGGCGCGCACGGTGCGATCGGGGTGATCCCCGCGATGGCCGAGCAGGTCGCGCGCTTTCTCCGCCCTGGGGGAATGGTCGAACAGACCTGCAGCGGGCCCTGCGCGGCGCCCTGAGAAGGTCAGCCCTTCTTCCTCCCTGCCGACGTCAGGATCGTCTTGCACGTCGAGCGACGGTGGACCTCCCGCGGCCTGTTCGACCTCTGCCTCGCCCGCTGATCCGCCGCCCGGTCGTCGTACACTGACGGGGATGCCCCGCCTGCGACTGTCCCTCGCCGCCTGCGCGCTCTCGGGCTGCACCGGCCTCCTTGGTGGCGCAGTGGCCCCGTCGCGCCCCGACGCGGCGACCAGCGAGGTAATCGCCGTCGACGACCTGGGCGACCCGGGCGATCAACCCATCGCCCCCGTCGACACGACCCTCCCCGACCGCGACACCCCCGGCTCCGACGCCCCGCCCGACCCCTCGGAGCTCCCTCCGATCGACGCCCCCGCCGACGATCGCACGGCCCCCGACGTCGGTGCCCCCGAAGCCGGCGCTCCAGACCTCGGCGTGCCCGACGTCGGCGTCGTGCTCCCTCCGCCCTGCGCCCCGGTCGCGGGCGGCGGGTCGGTGACCGTGCGCGCGCCCACCCTCGCCCGCTCGATCCGCGGCATGGGCGACACCGGCTGGCTTGGCTCGCCTGCCGTGGTCGACCTCGACCGCGACAACGCCAACGAGATCGTCGTCTCCCGCGGCGCGCGAGTCACGGCCTACACCGCCGCGGGCGCCATGCGCTGGACCGCCGCCGTCAACGGGAGCAACCGCGTCTGGGCCGCGCCCGTGATCGCCGACTTCCAGGGTGACGCCAACCTCGAGGTCGCCGCCGCCGCCGGGAGCCGCGTGACCCTGCTGAGCGCCGCGGGCGCCGTCGTCGCGCCCTTCCCGGTGACCTGGCGCGACGAGCTGCGCTCCCTCGCCGCGGGCGACCTCGACGGCGACGGCCGCGCCGACCTCGTGACGGCCTCGTCGGTGCCCCTCGCCGGCTCTCCCGCGCGCGACATCCTGATGGCCTGGCGCGGCACGGGCGCGGCCATGCGAGGCTTTCCGCCCAACACCTCGCGCACCTCGGGCTGCGACTCCACCTGCGACGTGACCGGCGCCTACGACCAGGGCCTCGCGGTCGGCCGCATCGACAACGATGCCCTCATGGACGTGCTCGCGCCCATGGACAACGCGTACATGTCCTGGCACCTCGGCACCGGCGAGGCCTTCCGCGCGGCGTCGATCTTCCGCACCACCACCCGCGTGCCGGGCATCCGCTTCCTGCACGACTACGCCGAGGCGCAGCAGGGCTACTCGAACTCCGAGGTGACCTCCAACCAGGCGCACTTCACCAACAGCCCGCCGGCCATCGCCGACCTCGACGGCGACGGCACCCGCGAGCTGGTGGTGCTGGCCTCGGTGCAGAACGCCGCGCAGTCCGACCGCCAGCGCGGCGTCGCCCTCTGGGTGCTGCGCGCCGACGGCACCCGCCCCGGGGCGTGGGTCGCGCCCTTCCACGTGCGCACCTACCTCGGCGGGCTCACCGACCTCGGCGGCAACATCGTCGCGGCCACCAACCAGGTGAGCGTGGCCGACCTCGACGCCAGCTGGCCCGGTCCGGAGGTGGTCTTCGCGGGCTTCGACGGCCGCATCCACTGCGTCGGCAGCGAGCGCACCGAGCGATGGACCTAC
>CAIOSS010001254.1 GCA_903860995.1 uncultured delta proteobacterium
CGCTGGCGGCGCTGGCGGCGCGCTGCCGCGCGGAGGGCGTGGCGCTGGAGGCGAGCCCGCTCGAGGCCGGGACCGTGGCCTTCGACCGGGTGCCGGCCTAGGGACGGCCCCGAAGAGCGCCGCCGTCAGGCCGGCGGCAGGAACCAGCCGGGGAGCGCGCGCACCAGCGCCTCGTCGCCGGTCACGCGCAGGGACCGCAGCGCCGTCTGCGCGGCGGCGTCCTTGCCGGGCTCGGCGGTGAGGAGGCGCAGGAAGTTGGCGAGCGTCATCGCGGCGGTCGCCCGGGCGGCCGCGGCCTCCCCGAGGCCCGCCGCGACCGCCGCGCCGTCGCGGGCGATCCAGAGGCGGCGCTCGCCGTCCGGCGTGTCGAGCACGAACTGCACGGCGCCCTGCGCGCCGTCCGCGCCCCCCGGGGCGCCGGCGCCCGGCAGGATCGAGGCGACGTGCGCGAGGACGACGTCGACCCCCTGGGCGCGGATGCCCTCGTACATCGTGTCGTCGTCGCGCCCCTGGACGACCGACTGCAGCCCGCGAAGGTCGGAGGGCATGGCCGCGTCGTCGAGCTGGGAGTTCGTGGTTTCCATGGCGTCGTCGGACGCTACATCAGCCCGGCCCGGGAGGGACAGCCCGGCGGGGTCGCCGCCGGTCAGGCGGGGGGCGCGATGGGGGCGAACTCGTCCCAGCCGCGGCGCTTCAGGTAGTTGCGCCAGACGCCCTCGCAGGATTGGTCGTAGCGGCACCCTCGGCACTCGTCGCGCTTGGCGCGGGTGGCCTGGTCGAGGTCCTCGCGGGTGAGCACCGTGAGGCGCCGGCCGTGGCTCTCGGTGGTGCGGTCGCCGGCGCTGGCGTCGAAGCCCGGGAGGATGGCGTTCTCGGTGAGGTCGTAGTGGCAGTGGCGCTCGACGAAGCCGCGGTGGAAGTCGGGGACGCCCTCGGTGACGCACAGGGGGATGTCCACGAGGAAGGCGCTCGGCCGGGCCTCGCCGCACTCCCGCAAGAACTTACGGAAGTGCGCCGCGGTGTCCGTGTACGACGGGAAGATCTGCTCGAAGAACGTGTCGGCGCGGCCGTTGGCCTGCATCACGTTGAAGACCACCTGGTCGACCCCGTGGCCCCGCAGGAACGCGTAGATCTCCCCGAGGTGCGGGAGGTTGCGCTCGGTGAGCACGGTAGACGTGTGGAGCTCGACGCCGAAGCGCTTGAGCTTCGCGATGGTGTCGAGGCCAGCGACGGTCTGCTCGAAGCTCTCCGGGGTGCGGGTGAGCCCCTCGTGCAGGCGCTTCGTGTGCCCGTGGATGGACACGTAGAAGCGGTTCATTCCGGCGCGCGCGAGGCCGGCGGCGTAGGGCATCTGGCTCAGGCGGCGCCCGTTGGTCATCACGCTGATGCGCGCGTAGCCCAGCTCCCGCGACCACGCGACGAAGTCCGGCAGCTCGGGGCGCGTGGTGGGCTCGCCGGAGGTGAAGCACACCTCCTCGGCGCCGCGGTGGCGCTCCAGGATCCAGCGCACGCGCTCGCGCGTCATGGCGGAGTTGTTCGCGTAGCGGCCGTCGCGGTCCTCCTCCATGCAGAAGACGCAGTTGTTGTTGCACACGGCCCCGATGGAGAGGTGGAGCCGCTCGTCGGTGCGTGCGATGCGCTCGCCGATCGGGTCTTCCGGGCGCAGTGGGTCGGTGCTCACGTGGGCCTCATCCTCCGGCCGCGCCGCGGGGGCGTCAATCGCGCTAGGGTCGGCCGCGCATGATGCAGCTCGCGGCGCGCTATGACCGGTTGCGCGTGGCCCACGCCCGAGGGGCCGGGGCCGGTTGCGTGCGGGCGTTCCACGACGTCGCGGGCATCGTGGACGGCCCCGCGGCCCTGGAGGGCGGCGGCCCGCCCGGCGTCGCGTGGATGCGCTACGACCGGCCGCGCCGGGTCGACCTCCTCGCGCTGCGGGCGGGCGCTCGCGCCGTCGCGAAGTTCGAGGACCTCGACCGTGGCACCGCCCTCGCCCTCGACCGGCGGCTGCGCGCGGAGGGGTTCCGCACAGCGCGCGTCGGGCCCTACGGGCGCCGCTTCGACGTGGCGCTCTCCACCCCGGAGGCGACCGTCGACCGCCACCTCGTGGTGGCCTCGCGCGGGGCCGAGGCAGAGGCGGTGGTCGAGGCCGAGCGCGACCGCTCTGCCGAGGGCGCCCGTCGCGTAGGACTCCTGCTGGGCTACCCCCCGTGCTGCGTCGAGCGCTTCCTCGCGCTGGAGCGCTCCCCCGAGGCCGAGCGCGATGGCGTCAACGAGGCGGCGCTGCGGGCCCTGCTCGACGGGCCGCCGGTGCACTGGTCTCTGCACCCGCTCTGCGCGGAGTCGCCGGTGGGGTTCGTGCCGTGCTCCGGGCGCTGCCCGCGGGCGCTGGCCTTCGCGCGGCGGGTGCTCGACGCCGTCGCCGCGGTCGACCCCGCGGGGGCGCCGGTGCTGCGGGGGATGCTCATGCGGCCGATGCTGATCTTACGGGTGGGTATATTCTGGGTGTTCGACGGGGCCGGCGAGGGGCGGGCGCGGGCGGGCGCGGTGCGGTACGGGCGCGCGGCGGCGCAGGACGACCCCGCGGTGCCCTGGCTGCGC
>CAIOSS010001255.1 GCA_903860995.1 uncultured delta proteobacterium
CGCCGCCGCGGCGCCGTCGCCCCGCGTCGCCCGCGCGAGCAGGGCCAGCACGTCGGCCTCGGAGCTGCCCCACCACCACGCCGTCGCCGCCGCCGGGCGCTCCGCGAGCCAGGTGAGTACACGGTCTTGTAAAACGACGGTCGCCGCGTCGGTCGGAGGGAGGGCCGCCGTCGCCCGCGCGACCTCCGCCCGCCGCCCCTCCCGCGCGAAGCACAGGAACCACGCCGCCCCCCGGCACTCCACCCGCCGCTCCTCGGCGATGGCGTCGCCCACGCGCGCCCGCAGCCGTTCAGTCCAGCGCGCCGCCGTCGTCGGCGCCACCTCCCGCGCGGCCGCGTAGCCCCCGCGCGTCGCGTCGAGGGAGAGCGCCGCCGTGGCCTCCAGCCGGGCGAGCACGGCGCGCGCGAGCACGGCGTCTCCGCGGGCAGGTCCGTGCGCCAGGGCCTCGACGATGCGCGCCGCCTCGTCGCCCTCGGCGGTCGCGGCGCGGTCGCGCACGAAGGCCCACGCGTCGGCCCAGCGGGGATCGCGCGCCGGACGCATCGTCGGGTACGAGGGCGTCGAGGAGACTCCGTGGCGCTTCGGCGGGGCCATCATCGGCATGCACCTGCCTGCGCCGGGCACGGCCACGCAGCTGGTCGAGGCGGGATACATCGCCAACGCGTGGATTCGCTTGAAGCACCCGGACTACGACGAGCTGCGCGGGACGCTCGACGTGATCGGCCGCACGGTGAAGGTGCGCGCGCGGTAGACGTCGCGCTTCGCCCGCGCTCCGTCAGAGCACGCACACCCGGTTCAGGGAGGGGAGCGGATAGCATCGGTAGCCCGCCCGACACTGAGCCGCGGAGGTGCAGGAGCGGACGCATAAAGAACGACCGACGGACGGATCGTTGATGCAGATGGAGCCCGTCTCGCAGTCGGTGTCGTTGGTACAGTCGTTGGTGCAGTACCCGGACGGCCAATCGATGCGGCAGAGGGTGCTGCCGCTGCACGGGCTGGTGCGCGAGCAGGCCTGGCCCACCGCCCCGGAGCTGCTCGGCGCGCTCGAGCAGATGCCCGCGTTGCAGGTCTGCGTGGGGGTGCAGCGAAGGTCGCATGCACCACAGTTGGCGACGTCCGTGCTTCGGTTGACGCAGGCCGTGCCGCACATCGTCTGCGGCGCCGAGCAGGTGACGGTGCTGCGGCAGACGCCCGACACACAGCTCTGCGCGCTGGTGCAGCGAGTGCCGCACACGCCGCAGTTGGCGGAGTCCGTGCTTCGGTTGACGCAGGTCGTGCCGCACATCGTCTGCGGCAACGCGCAGCCGCTCTGGCAGACGCCCGCAGCGCACGTCTCACCGAGCGCGCACGGCTGGTTGCAACCGCCGCAGTGCGCCGGGTTGATGCTGGTATCGACGCAGCCGCCGCCGCACGCCTCGCGCGGCGCAGAGCACCCCACGGAGCTGACGTCTACGGCCGAAACATCCCACGCGCCCACGGAGGGGCTCCCATCGTTTCCGACGGCGGCTTGATCGAGGAAGGGGAAGAGCGACGCATCGCCGGGCGGATCGAGGGTCTTGTCGCTCTCGACAAACTCGCCCGCATCTTCGTCGGGGGGTAGCTCCGCCTCACCGCTGCCGGTCGCACAACCCAAGAGGAGCGATGCAATGATCACGAGGCGAAAGGGAGAATTCATGGGTACCGTCTTTGGATCTGCTTGTGAACACGATCGTAGAGCGTCTCCCGCCCTGTTGCCAAGCAGTGGTACGCGCTCGGGGATATTCCGCGTCGCACTCCTCACCCTCGACGACCGCAGCGCCTACGTCATCGACGACGACCTCGCCATCGCCGAATTGCGGGCCCGTGGGTGGCAGGTGGCAGAAGTGCCGTGGCGGCGCGCGGGTGTCCAATGGCGTTCGTTCGACGCAGTGGTGATTCGCACGACGTGGGACTGCCAGCACGACCTCGAAGGGTTTCTCTCGGTGCTGGCAGACATCGAGGCGACCGGCGTCACGCTCGCCAACCCCGTCGCCCTCGTTCGCCAGCGAGCTCTCCAGCGGCCACGCCGGGAGCTCACGACGGCCCACAAGCAACCATGATAATCGCATGCAGGGATGTTGAACCAAGCCGCAGCGCGGCAGGGCCCTCCCGAAGCCTCGCGGTCGCTCGCGTGACCTGCTGACGCGTCGGTCCCTGCGCCTTCCTTCGTGCCGACGAGTGGCTCCCTGGACGCGCGGACGTGGGTCTTGCACCTTCTGCCGGCGAAGGGCCGCAACCCCAACACGGTCAACGTGTGCATCGCGGCGCTGCGCTTCCTCTCCGAGACGACGCTGCAACGCCTGGAGGTGATGGGGTCGGTGCGGGTGTGTAGACGGCCACTGGCATCCGCTGTTCTTTGACCACGCCGGGCGACCGACGACGCCCACGGCGTTGGAGGCGCTCCGCACCTACTGGCGAGAGCGTCGCCCGAAGGCGAAGCTGCTCTTCGCCAGTCCCTATCGCGCGGACCGTGGCCATGCGCTGACGCGCGCGGCGGTGAAGCTCTCCCTGCGGGCGGCGGTCGAGCGCGCAGGCCTCACACTCCGCGTCGATCCGCATCTCCTTCGCGACGCGTTCGCCACGCACCTGCTCGAGATCGGCACCGACCTGCGCACCGTGCAGATCCTGTTGGGGCATCGCTCGCTCCAGAGCACGACCCGCGACACGCACCTCCCCGAGGTGCGCCGCGCGACGCTCCGCAGCCCGTTGGAGTTACTGAATACCGAGGAAGGTAAGCGCCTCGGGTAGCGGCCCGTGGGGCCGCCGTCGACTACCTCGAGCGCCCGCGTGACGACACCGCCACGCGGGTGCCGATGGGCGACATCGTGCGCGTCTTCGCCGACGCGCTGCGGGAGACCTCTGCGCTCACGAGCGCGCAACCCGAGGTGCTCGTGGCGCTCGCCCGCTGCCGCACCGCCGCCCTCGGCGGCCAC
>CAIOSS010001256.1 GCA_903860995.1 uncultured delta proteobacterium
AGCGACTCCATCACCTCCTCGTCGTGGAGCGCACCGACGCCCTCTCCCGCCGTTGGATGGAGTGCATCGAGGCCGCCTCACGGGCGTCCGTTCGCGGCCCGCGCGAGGTGATCACCGCAACCCTCGAAGGTCACTACGGCGAGGTCTCTCCATTGTTGCGTGAGTGAGCGTGTCCTCGCTTGTTGATGGCGTCGTGTTCACGGTTGTTGATGGACACGCGGTGGATGGAGCTGTCCCTCACCGATCGTGATCACGTCGTCAGAAGGGCAGGTCGTCGCGGGTCGATCCCGCGGAGCGATCGAGCAGCCTCTGGAGGTGTTCCTCGTAGCGCGCGATCTCGCGCTCCAGCGCGTACCCGCGGGCCATGATGCGATGCGCGGCGCGCAGGCTGGCGAAGTGGCTCCTCCCACGCTGCGCGTGCCAGTTCTCGTCGAGCAGCTCGGGGTTGGCGCAGAGCAGCGCCCGCTCGGTGATCTCGAGCACCGCGCGCAGCGCCGCGAGCGCGGCCCGCTCGGGCGCTTCGGACAGCCGCTCGGGCGTCAACCGCGTGAGGCGCTCGGACGGATCGGCGCCCGGGATCATCGCCGCGCCGCCTTCGCCGCCGCGGTCACCGTCCCCGTGGGTCGCCGCGAGACCGACGCGCCGAAGACCTCCAGGTACAGCTTCTCGTCGAGCGTGGCCTGGTCACGCGCGGTGGCCGCGTCGAGCAGCTCGTTGGCCGCCGTCATCAACACCCGTGGGTTGCCCGCGGCGTGCTCGGCCAGCGTGCGCACCACGACGGCATCGACCAGCGCGTTGTTGCCGCAGTGCTCCAGACGGCGCGCCAGCATCTGTTGCAGCTCGTCGGGCTTGCGTGGCTCCAGGCGCAGCCGCGCCCGGATGCGCGTCCCGAGCGGGAGCAGCTCCGGCGTGCGCAGCATCTCGCTGAGACGCTCGTCGCCCGCGAGGACCACCGTGAGGATGGCGCGGGAGTCGAAGTCCGTGCTCGTGAGCACCCGCAGCTCGGAGAGCACGTCGGGGTACATCTGCTGCGCCTCGTCGATGAGCAGCACGGGCCGCATGAGCGTGCTGTCGATGTGCGCGAGCCACTGGGCACGCAGCGTCTTGAAGCCACCGTAGCGGTTGCTCGACGCGATGACGGCCCCGAAGCGGTCGCCGATCTCTCGGTAGAAGTCGCTCAGGCGCGAGCGGGGGTGGGTCAGCGTGGCGACCTGCACATCGCGCAGCGAGGCGAGCCGACGCTCCAGGATGCGGAGCGTGACGGACTTGCCCGTGCCGGGCTCTCCGCTGACGCACGCGAAGCCGCCCTCGGCGGCCATGTTGGCGACGCGCCAGCAGAAGTGCTCGATGGCGTCGCTCACCGTGAGGGCCTCGAGCGGCACCTCGGGCGAGAAGGGGTTGTGCTTGAGACCGAAGGCGGTGAGCTGCGGGCGGGTCCTCATGGCGTGGGCTCCGTGTCGTCGTGGGGGTCGAGGGCGTGGGGTGGGGGGTCGAGGCTGGTGACCGTGGGCAGGTAGCCGGGCAGCAGGCCCGTCGCGGCGTAGCGGCCGATCAGCTCGCGCAGGTACGGCGCGATGCCGACCTCGGCGGCGTCGGGCGAAGCCGCGAGGTGCGCCGGCGACGGATCGACGCGCCGCCGATGGCCGTCGGCGTTGGCCGCCTTGTCGATGGGAAAGACGCGGCACTGCGCCTGGCCGGTGCGCGGGTCGTAGAGCTCGACGAGCGAGAGGTCCCAGCGGGCGTAGCGCACGGTGAGCTCGCGCAGCGTGCGGAAGCGCGAGGGGATCTCGTAGCGCACGCCGTCGAGGGTGAAGGTCCCGTCGCTACGGCGCTGGGTGCGTGCGACGGTGCGGCGGAAGGCCGCGCGCAGTCCGTCGGCCGACGGCGACGGGCGCAGCACCGAGGGCGCCGAGAGGAAGCGATCGAGCGGCATCTCCCCGATCCCCTCGTGCGCCCGTCGGTTGTGATCGCCCTCGACCCACGCCTGGGTGGCGTCGTTGAGGAGCTTGAGCGTGAGCTCCGGCTCGCCCTCCAGCATCGCCATGAGACGGCCCTCCAGGGGCCCCCAGAAGGTCTCGATCTTCGCGTTGTGCTCGGGGGAGTAGCCGCCTGTGAGGTCGCGCTCGACGCCCAGGATCGCGAGGCCCTCGACGTACTCGGCGGCCTTCATGGCGCCGCCCTCGTCGGTCATCAGCGCGCGGGGCAGGCCGCGCTTGAGGATGGCCTGCGAGACCCCATGCACGAGCGACTCGGTGTCCTCGTCGAGGTACCACTGCGCGTGACAGACCAGCCGCGAGTGATCGTCGATGACGCCGAAGAGCTGCGGCAGCACCCGCCGCCCGTCGGGCAGCAGCACCAGGCGCTTGCCGTCGTGGAAGTCCGCGTGCCACAGCGCGCCGACGTGGGCGACCTCGTAGCTGCGTTGCTCGAAGCGGTCGCGGCGGTCCTGCGCGGCGACGGCGCCGGGGCGATGGCCGCCGGGGCCGCGACGCACGCGAACCATGCCATGCGCGATCAGGTGGCGGCGCAGCGTCGGGTACGACGGCATCGGACCGAGCGCGGGCTCCGCGCGCACGAGCGCCGCGAGGTTGTCGTGATGGAGCTGGATGGTCCAGCCGCGGTGCGCGGCGTACTGCGCGACGATGCGTGCGGCGAGCGCCGACCCGATGGCGGTCGGCAGGCCCCGGTCGCGCCGCACCTTGCGAGCGAGTGCGGCGAGCGGGTCCCGGCGCTCCTTGCGCGCTTTGAGGAACCACCGCTCGATGGTGGAGCGCCCGAAGCGGACGCGGTCGCCGGTGACGGGGTGCGTCCAGGGCTGGGCGGCCAGCGCCGTGAGGCGCCCCTCCAGCGCACCGCGCTCGGGCGGTGAAGCCAACAAGGAACCAATGACCGCGTGGCGCAGCTGCGCCCATCGGTCCGGGATGCGTCGTCCATGCTCGTCGCTCGCGCTCATCGTCTCTCTCAGCCTCCGATCGCCTCTGTAATCGAGGGCTCTTTGGCGAGGGCATGGGCATGCTCTGCGGGCGCGAAAGGCCGGTTAGAAGAGCATCGCGAAGCGTGATCCGGGTGGCAGTGGGGTGTGCGACGTGATCGGCAGCAGCCACGTCATCACGCGCTCGAGCGCGGCCCCCGGATCACCCTCGCCGGCGGCCTCGAGCAGCGAGCGCGGCAGTCGCCCGGCGGCCTCGCCGTCTCGAAGCGCGAGGCGGCCCTGGAGGGTCCGCCAGAGGAGCGTGGCGGTGAAGGTGGTGCGCCACCAGACGAGCCACCGTCGCAGGGTGCGGAGCGACACGCCGAGGAGCGCGACGATCTGCTGCAGGCGCCAGGGGGTAGGGCCGTGGCGAAGCGCGGCGCCCAGCACCACGGCGGCTCCCGCGTAGACGCGGCGGCCCAGGAAGACCACCGACGGGGGCGTCGCGCGCTCGCGGCAGCCGTCCCGATGGCAGCAGAAGCTGGTGCGCCGAGAGAGCGCCTCGACGTCGAACCCCGGCA
>CAIOSS010001257.1 GCA_903860995.1 uncultured delta proteobacterium
AGATCGACCCGGTCACGCGCTCGCGCCGACGGCAGGTGGATGGCGGCGAGGATCACCCCGCGCGCCGCCTCGTAGACCGGACCCGCGGGGATCTCGACGATCACCCGCGGCGCGTCGACGCCACCGCCGGGCGCGGCGGGCTCGAGGGTGAACGCTGCGCGCTCACGCGGGTCGATGGGCTCGTCGGCGGAGCGCGTGCGGTACTCGGCGATGCCAGCGGGCGGAGGCCACGAGGCGAGTCCGGCGACGGCGACGGCGCGGCCGCGGGAGGGCCCCGGTGCGCGGTGCTTCATCGCGCTGCAGGGGCGGCGGGGGTGGTGAGCGGTAGGGCATCGTCGCTTCGCGGAGCCCCATCACAGCTCCTGCCAGTCGCCCTCCGCGCGCTGCACGTCGATGTGCAGGATCGGGTGGACCTCCCAGAGCGTCGAGCGCGACCCGCCGACCTCGCTCGGGTGCTCGGGGTCGAGCATCGTCCACCCGCAGACCCGCACCCGCGTCTGCGACCGGCGCATCTCGCGCGGGAGGCCGTCAGGGACCGGGAGCGCGAGCATCCAGGCGACGTCGCGGCACTCCCAGGCGTCCGCGGGGGGCTCGTCGGCGCAGTTCTTCAGCACGTTCAGCGGCGCGTCGCGCCCAGGCGTGCCCTCAGCGGCGCAGCCCAGGTAGTCGGCCGAGCGGGGCGCGTCGAGGCCGTGGAGAGGTCCGTCGTCGCCTCGGCAGGAACGGCCCGCAGTGAGCGCGCGGAGGCCTGGCGCGACCCGCTCGGGACGCGCCTCGGTGAGCGTCGCGAGGCCACCGTCACCCTCCGCGGCGAGCGCAGCGTCGACGGACCCCACGGCAGCGTCGAGGTCCGGCGAGCGAGCGCTGACGCGGAGGGACGGCACGGCCGCCGAGGTGACGGGACGCGTCGGCTGCGCGGCACATGCGACGAGCATCGACGCCGCGGCGAGGCCTCGACGCATCGTGCGAGCCCGTTGTCGGGCTCGGGCGCCGATCATCGCCAGGAGCCAGCGTTTCGCGCACGGGCTGCAGCGGCCTCCTCGACGGTGACGACCACCTGGCCGATGGGCGCGAGCGAGATCCTGGCGAGTTTCAGGTTCTGGATCGCGAAGGGGATCCCGATGATCGTCACCGCGCAGGCGACTGCGGCAAAGAGGTGCCCGATCGCCAGCCAGATCCCCGCGAGGAGGAACCACAGCACGTTCCCGAGCACGCCGAGCGCCCCGGTGCCCACGTCGGCCTGGCCGGTGAACTCGCGTCGATCGATGGCCTCGCGGCCGAACGGCCACAGCGCAAAGCCCCCCATCACGAAGCAGGCTCTCGCCCACGGGATGCCGACGATGGTGCAGACCATCAGCACGCCCGCGAGGTACCAGCCGAGGCCCAGGAACAGTCCGCCACAGAAGAACCACAGCAGGTTACCGATGGATCGCATGCACACCCCTCTGGGACCCATAACGCGCCGGACGCGGGGGACCGTCAAGGCCACCTCGGCGTGCTTCGCGATCGGGAGCCTCGCCGACAGCGGCAGCAGCCACCGCTAGAGCAGCACCCACACGAGCGCGGGCACCGCGAGCTCGAGCACCATCCACGCGGTCGCGACCACGAGCCGATCGGCGAGCGGCCACGGCGGCGGTGGCGGCGTGCGGTAGACCACCGGCGAGCACGACGGCCGGGTGAACCCCGCGCACTCGCGCAAGATGACCGCGCGACTCCAGGTGGCGAGCGCGCCGGGGCGCCCGGTGCTGCTGCGGGTGAGCTCGCGCGCGGGCGACGGGATGGGCTCGTCGCGCAGCGAGGTCGTCGCCGAGCAGACGGACGTCTGGGCCTTGCTCTTCGAGCAGCTCGGGATGCGGGCGCCATAGATTCCTGCGACCGGCCGGCGACGACGACCGCGCGGCGGGTGTATCCCTCTACCCATGACCAGGTGGCGGATCGTGGCGCTGGTTCTCCTCGGGGTGGTGGCGTGCGAGCGGCCGTCCGCGTCGCCGCCGCTCTGCACCGTGGGGGCGACGGTGGCCTGCGCGTGCATCGGGAGCCTCTCGGGCGTGCAGACCTGCCAGCCCGACGGGACCTTCAGCATCTGCCTCTGCTCCCCCCCCGCGCGTGTCGACTCGCAGGACATTCCGACGCCGATCGCCCTCCCGCCGAAGGTCGTCCTGTTGCCCCTCTCCGCAGCGCCCGCCGCCCCGCCCGCCGTGCCCGACGGCGCCACCCCGATGGACCAGGCGCGCGCCTGCCTTCGCACCAACTCGAACAACATGGCCGCGGGCAACCAGTGCGTTGTGCAGGTGCTGCGCGGGCGCGCGTCGAGCGAGTCCGAGTTCGGCCTCCTCGCCGTGACCTACCGCACGATGGGCCGCACCAGCGACGCCGTGCGGGCTATGCGCACGTACATCCAGCGCTTCCCCGACGGGCCGCGCGTCGTCGGCTTCCAGCAGTACATCGACAACAACTCCGGCTGATTCACGCGGCCGCTGATGTTGTCCGGTCGCGGCGCCCGCGCCGCCGAGCAGTGGATCTCGATCCCCGTCCCGGCGCTCGTGACGCCCGAAGTCTTCGCCGCAGCGCGCGAGCAACTCGAACGCGACAAGCGGCTCTCGGCGCGCAACGCGCGCGGTCACCGCTACGTGCTGCAGGGACGCGTGGTCTGCGCGAGCTGTGGCTACGCCTACTACGGCAAGACCGTCTCGCCGGCCGCCCGCAAGGGGCGCCCCTGCTACGCACGTATCTGCCGGGGAGTTCGGACCCGACGTGGCACGCGGCGGCTTGCTGCGTCCGGTGGGCGAGCGCTTCGAGCTCGTCGCGGGCGAGCACCGCTGGCGCGAAGGCGCGACCGACGACGACGTCGCACACGCATCCGGCCGCCACCGGGCGGTGCTCGTGACGCGGTTGCCGGGCAGCGCGCAGGCCCGGTGCTTCCGGCGCGCGGTCGCGGAGATGTTCACGGACTGGGACCTGGAGCCGCCCGATGCCTGACCTCATCGTCCGCGACAAGTACGGCCGGACGTGGCGCCGCGCGATCGTCGGCGGGCGCCGGGTGTGGGTGGAGGTGTCCCGTGGGTGACGCCGCCCGCAACCTCGCCGCGGCCCCCTCCCCCGGTCCCGCCAACGACCAGGGCGCCGTTGACCCGCGCCTGCGCCCCTTCGTCGAGGCCCTTGCCGGCCTCCTCGTTGCCGACCTTCGCCGGCGGCCTGCACGGTGACCGTGATGCGCGCCGCCATCTACGCCCGGGTGTCCACCGACGAGCAGGCCAACAGCATCGAGACGCAGGAGCGCGAGGGCCGACGCTTCGCCGAGGCGCGCGGGTGGCACGTCGCCGAGGTCTACCGCGACGAGGGCGCCTCGGGCGCCGAGTGGGTCAACCGCCCGGAGATCGGGCGCCTCCTGCGCGACGTCGACCGCAAGCCCCGCCCCTGGGACGTGCTGCTGGTGCGCGACCAGGACCGCCTCGGCCGCGACGCGGCGCGCACGGTGCTGGCGATCGCCACCGTCCTCGACGCCGGGGCCCGGGTCATCGAGTACTCGACGGGCCACGAGGCCCAGAGCGACCCGATGGCCCGGATGATGGTGTCGGTGCGCGGGGCCTTCGGCGAGCTCGAGCGCGCCATGATCGCCAAGCGAACCCGCGACGCGCACCAGTCCATGGCCCGCCAGGGCCGGGTCACCGGCGGCCGGGTCTACGGCTACCGCAACGTGCGCAGCGACGCGGGCGTGCACCACGAGGTCGACCCCGACCAGGCCAACGTCGTGCGGGACCTCTTCGAGCGGCACGCCGCCGGGGAGTCGGTGCGCGCCCTCGCCCACGACCTCAACCGCCGGGGCATCCCGTCGCCGCACTCGCGCCACGCCGGCGCCGGGACGTGGTCGCCATCCGTGCTGCACGCGATGCTGCACAACGGCCGCTACCTCGGGCGCATCGAGTGGGGCAAGAAGCGCAAGGGCTACAAGGGTGGCACCAAGACCCGCGAGGAGCGCCCCGAGTCCGAGCGCCTGACGGTCGAGCGCCCCGAGCTGCGCATCGTCTCCGACGAGCTGTGGCAGGCCGTGCGCGCCCGGGGCGACCACGCCCGGGTGAGCGAGGGCCGGCCGCGTGAGCGGTATCCTGCGAAGTATCTGCTGGTGGGCCTGGTGCGCTGCGCGGGGTGCGGTGGGCCCGTCGCCTCGCAGCTGGGGCGGTGGGGCAAAGACCGCCGCTCGCTCTACTGCTGCGGCTGGCACCACAACCGGGGCGCCACGGTCTGCCCCGTCAGCTCGATGCGACCGGTGGACGACGTCAACGCGGCGGTGATCGGCTGGGTGCGCGACCACGTGCTCTCCCCCGCCGTGGTGCGCGAGGTGCTGGCGTCAGCCCGGCGGCGCATCGAGGAGGAGGCCCGCGCCGAGGTCGACGCGGCGGAGGTGACCCGGGTGGAGCGCGAGATCGCCCGCCTGGAGTCCGAGCAGCGCCGGATGGTCGACGCGATAGCTGCTGGCGGCGGCGCCGTCGAGCTGCTGGTGCGGGCGGCGACCGAGCGGGAGGGGCGCCTCGCGGGCCTGCGCTTCGAGCGGGAGCGCCTGCTCGCGCCGAAGGTTGGGGCGCTGTCGATCGCGTGGCCGACCCTGGCCGAGGATGCGACGGCGCGGGTGGCCGAGCTCGGCGAGCTGCTGCGCAGCGACGTCGCCGGGGCGCGCAAGGCATTGGGCGTGCTGCTCGACGGCACGCTGATGTTCACCCCGGTGGGAGCGGCCCGGGCGACGCGGTGGTCGCTGACGGGCCGCATCCGAACCGGGGCATTGTTTGTGTCCCCAGGGGGAGTCGAACCCCCGTTCGCGACGTGAAAAGCCGCTGTCCTGGGCCTCTAGACGATGGGGACGAGGCGCCGCGGAACCTACTCGATCGCGGCTCGATTGCAAGAACTTCGTTCGCCGCCTTGACGCTGCGGCTTCCGGCGTGTTGCACCGTCGGTTCCCGATGGCACCCCCTCCCCGCCGACCGCCGCCGCGCCGCCAACACTTCGAGCGGCCCCCCATGCGCGTGCACACCACCACGCTCTGGGACTATCCCTCGCAGCAGCACGGCGACGGCGAGCAGGGCGACAAGGCCTACGTCGGCGCCACGCCCTCGCATGTCATCTGGAACGTCCTCCAGCGATACTCCCGCGAGGGCGACGTGGTGGTCGACCCCTTCTGCGGGAGCGGCACCTCGCTCGACGTCGCGCGCGAGCTCAAGCGGGAGGGCCGCGGCTTCGACCTCAACCCTACCCGCCCGGAGATCGTCCGCGCCGACGCCCGCGCGCTGCCGCTCGATGACGCGTCGGCCCAGGCGGTCTTCATGGATCCGCCGTACGGCGACCACATCGACTACTCCAGCGACCCACGCTGCATCGGCAAGCTCTCGGCGTACGACCCGAAGTATTATCAGGCCATGCGCGGGGCCTTCGACGAGGCCTACCGCGTGCTCAAGCCGGGGGGCGTCCTGGCGGTCTACGTCTGCGACTACTTCGAGACGAAGAAGGGCCTCGCGCCGGTGGGCTTCGGGCTGTTTTCGCTCTTCACGGTGCGCTTCATCCCGGTCGACATCGTGAGCGTGGTGCGCCGCAACAAGAGCCTGCTCAAGGGCAACTTCCACCAGGCCGCCGAGCGCGACAACTTCTTCCTCCGCGGGTTCAACTACCTCTTCATCGCGCGCAAGCCCGACGAGGCGCCGCGGCGCCCGCAGCAGCGCCCCCGCTCACCGCGCTGACACGCCCGGGAGGGGCTCCGATGCCGAGCTCCTCGGCGCGCTCGCGCAGCAGCACGGCGACCACTCGCGCCATCGCGAGGGGAAAGAAGACCATCGCAACGTCGAGGGCGAAGGACAACGGCAGGGCGAGCAACGGCAGCGGGACCAGCAGCACGCGCACCAGCCCGAAGGCGGCACCCTTCGCGGCGAGCCACGCGACCGCCAGGGCCGCGAGCACGGCCACGGTGCGCGCGTAGTCGACCGGGATCCGGCCCACGAGCGCGAACATCGGCAGCGGGTTGAGCGCCCGCGAGAACGAGCCGCCGTACGCCGTCGAGGCCAGCGCGGCGGGGAGCAGGGCGACCGCCCAGAGGGCGCCGACCAGGCCGAGCGCCCACCTCGCCGGGCCGTCGAGGCGCAGCGCGCAGGCCAGCGGGAGCGCCGGGATCACCATCGCCGCCACGCCCTGCATCACCGGGAGCGCGAGGTCCCACCAGGACTGGAAATCGGCCGCGGGCGGCGCCTCCTCCTCGCCGCGCGCACCGCGCTGCACCACCACGAAGACGTAGCTGCAGAGGGCGCCCAGGGAGAGCATCCCGCCCACCATCGGGATCTTGCTGAAGAGCACCACCCCGAGCCCCAGGGCCAGCCAGGTGATCCAGTTGTCGCCCTTCGCCGGCCAGCGCACGGCGTCTGCGAGTTCGTCCTTCAACGGGCGGCGATCCCGGCGCAGCACCGCGCCCGTCACCATTCCGCAGGTCGGGCACACCAGCAGCGTGCCGCTACCGGCGGGCACCGCCCGACACTCGCTCTCCGGGTGGTCGGCCTCGCAGCGACGGCAGTATCGGAGCGCGGGCGCGGCGGCCGGGGCGTTCATCATCAGGGCTCTCCTGCTGGGGTCGTGCAGGTGGTCTGGTGCCCTCGCAACGCCACCCCGCGATCTTCCCACGGCAGGCCCGGCGGGATCGCTCCCCCGCCGCCCTGATTGACACAAGCGCCCGACGGGCGTAGCCGTATCCGTACATCGGCATACGCGGATTCATGGACCTCTCCCAATACGTTGGCGCCTTGAACCTGCTCGGCGACGAGAGCCGCCTGCGGCTGTGCGCGCTGCTCCGCGAGCGGGAACTGAGCGTGACCGACCTCGTCCGCGTAACGGGCATCTCGCAGTCCCGGGTCTCCACCCACCTTGCACGGCTGCGGGAGGGCGGCTTCGTGCGCGACCGGCGCGAGGGCCAGCACGCCTTCTACGCGCTCGCGCTCGACACGCTGCCGGGCGCGGCGCGAGGGATCCTCGACGAGGCCATCGCGGCGGCCGACCCGACCCTCGACGGCGACCAGCGACGCCTGGCCGAGCTCGAGGCCGAGCGCCGCGGCGCGCTGCCGGAGTCCTTCATCGGCGAGATGGAGCGGCACTACTCCCCGGGGCGCACCTGGCAATCGCTCGCGGCTGGATACGCGGCGCTGGTGCGCCTGGGCGACGTGCTCGACGTCGGCTCTGGCGATGGCGCGGCGGTGAGCTCGCTGGCCTCCGGGTGCCGCTCGCTCACCTGCATCGACGCGAGCCCGCGGATGGTCGACGCGGCCCGTGAGCGCCTCGCCGCGCACCCGGGCGCGCGCGTGCTGGTCGTCGACGCTGGCGCCTTGCCCTTCGAGGCAGGCTCCTTCGACACGGTGCTGGTCTTCCATACGCTCACCTACGCCGAGCAGCCGTCGCGGGTTCTGGCCGAGTGCGCGCGGGTGCTTCGGCCGGGCGGGCGGCTGGTGCTCCTGTCGCTCGATCAGCACAAGCAGCGGGAGGTCACCGCGCCCTTCGGCGAGCGCCACGCGGGCTTCTCTCCGAGTGCGCTGCGCGGCCTGCTCTCCCACGCCGGGCTGCGGGTCGCCTCGGTCGAGGTCGTCTGTCGCGAGTCCAAGAAGCCCCACTTCCAGGTCGTGCTTGCCATCGCCGAGCAACCAGGGTCCCCCGTCACCGAACGCGGCCAGGCCGGCTGACCGCGTCGCTCATCCCAGAGGTCAGAGTCCCCTATGCGCCACCCGATCGAAAAGCTGCTCCAGGAACGCATCCTCATCATCGACGGCGCGATGGGCACGACCATCCGCACGTACGGGATGACCGAGGCCGACATCCGCGCCGCGCGCTTCGCCGGCTCGAAGAAGGACCTGCTCAACAACGGCGACCTGTTCTCGCTGACGCAGCCCGAGATGATCGGTGACATCCACCGGCGCTTCCTGGAGGCCGGGGCGGACATCATCGAGACCAACACCTTCGGGGCGACGAGCATCACGCAGAGCGAGTTCTTCGTCGACGACCCGCGCGAGCACGGCGGCCGCAAGGACGCGGCGTTCTACCAGCGCATCCTGGAGGACGACTTCCTCAACGGGCTCGCGTGGGAGATCAACGAGCAGTCCGCGCGCCAGTGCCGCGCCTGGGCCGACCGCGTGGCCAGCGCCGACGGCCGAGCCCGCTTCGTGGCGGGCGCCATCGGCCCGCTCACGGTGTCGCTCTCCAACTCTCCCGACGCCGACGACGCGGGCTTCCGCGTGGTGACCTTCGACCAGGTGAAGGCCGCGTACGCCCTCCAGATCCGGGCGCTCATCGCGGGCGGGTCGGACCTGCTCCTGGTCGAGACGATCTTCGACTCGCTCAACGCCAAGGCCGCGCTCGTGGCCATCCGCGAGGTCTTCGACCAGGACGGGCGCGAGCTCCCGGTGATGATCTCCGCGGCCGTCGGCCGCGGGGGCGAGACCATGATCTCCGCGCAGACCATCGAGGCCTTCTGGGCCGCGGTCGAGCATGTCCGCCCGCTCTCCGTGGGGCTCAACTGCTCGCTCGGCCCGGACCTCATCTACCCCTTCCTCGCCGACCTCTCGGCGGCCGCGGACGTGGCGATCTCCTGCTACCCCAACGCGGGCCTGCCCAACCCGCTCTCCGCCACGGGCTTCGACCTCGAGCCGGCGGACATGGCGCGCTTCCTCGGGGGCTTCGCCCAGGCCGGGCTCGTCAACATCGCGGGCGGCTGCTGCGGCAACACGCCGGAGCACATCGCGGCGATCGCGAAGGCCCTCGACGGGAGGCACCCGCGGGGGTTCGCGCCGCGCGCCGAAGGGCGGGTGGTGAGCATCCCCGCCGCTGACGCCGGGCCGCGCCCGCTGCGGCTCTCCGGCTCGCAGCCCTTCGTGCAGCAGCCGGGCGTGTTCATGATGATCGGCGAGCGCACCAACGTGGCGGGCTCGCCGCGCTTCGCGAAGCTCATCAAGGAGGGCAACTACGAGGAGGCGGTGAGCATCGCCCGCCAGCAGGTGGAGAACGGCGCCAACATCATCGACGTCTGCATGGACGAGGGGATGATCGACGGGGTCGCAGCGATGACGCGCTTTCTGCTGCTGCTCGCGAGCGAGCCCGAGGTGGCGAAGGCGCCCTTCATGGTCGACTCGTCGAAGTGGGAGGTCATCGAGGCGGGCCTCAAGTGCCTGCAGGGCAAGGGGATCGTGAACTCCATCTCCCTGAAGGAGGGCGAGGAGAGGTTCCGGCAGAGCGCGGCGGCGGTCTTGAAGTACGGCGCCGCGGTGGTGGTGATGGCCTTCGACGAGAG
>CAIOSS010001258.1 GCA_903860995.1 uncultured delta proteobacterium
CGCGCCCGAGCCCCCGTTGAGCTCGTAGAGGGCGGCGGCCGCCCGGTCGCCCACCACGCCCGGTCGCTCGGCGAGAGACTCCAGCAGGTCGCGGCCGCGCACGCCGAGCCCCGCGATGGCCGAGAAGCCCGCCGCGCGGGTGGGCCCGTCGGCGCTGCCCGCGGCGTCGCGGAGCACCTGCGCCGCCACCTCCGCGAGCAGGTCGGCGTCGCCGAGCCCGCGGGTCTCCGTGTACTCCTGGTAGAGCCGCAGCGCGGAGGCCACGTCGCCCTGGCCCGCCGCCGCCCGGATGGGGCCGGTCGCGCCCACGCACCCGAACGCCGCGCACGCCAGCAACGCAAGGGGCATCAACGACCGCGCGGCACGCACCCTGTGACGTATAGCGCGGCTCCGCGCTCGGACGCGACGAAGTGACGAGCGCCGCTCCCCCCCTGCACCCGCGTCACGGGCTCCTTCGCGCGCGACCCGATGTCGGGCTACTGCTGTGGCTTCCATGCGACGTCGACCCGTGCTGCTCGCCCTCGTGCTCCTGGCCCCGATGCTCCACGCGCAGGATCGCCGCGCCACCCACCCCCCGCCCGACCGGGTGCGCGTCGCGGCGGGGCCCTTCGTCATGGGCGAAGACGCCCGGGGCGAAGCCGACGAGCGCCCGCGGCACACCCGCACCCTCCCGGCCTTCGACATCGACCGCACGGAGGTCACCCGCGAGAGCTACGAGCGCTGCGAGCGCGCGGGGCGGTGCACCTCTCCGCGGCCCCTCGGCGGGCGCTTCCGCGACCCGCGGCAGCCGGTGGTGGGGGTGAGCTGGTTCCAGGCGACGGCGTACTGCGCGTGGGCGGGGGCGCGGCTGCCCACCGAGGCCGAGTGGGAGAAGGCCGCGCGCGGCAGCGACGGGCGAACCTACCCGTGGGGCGAGACGTACCCCACGCTTCGCATGGCCACCTTCGGCCACGACGAGCACACCGGCCACCCCGACCCGGTGGGCTCGCACCCGCGCTTCCCATCCCCCTCCGGCGCCCTCGACCTCGCGGGCAACGTCTGGGAGTGGGTCGCCGACCCGTACGACCCCTACGCCTACCGCGAGCCCACCGTGGAGCCCACCTGCGAGCGCGCGCTCGCCTCGCTGGCCGACCTCCGCGCCCGCCGGGTGCGCGGCTTCACCGGCAGCAACCCGCTGCCCACCACCTGCGAGCGCGTCCTGCGCGGCGGCGGCTGGAACTACGGCGGCGCCGGCCTCCGCAGCTCCAACCGCGTGCACCACGCGCCCAGCTATCGCCTGGTGATGTCCGGCTTCCGCTGCGCCGCCTCGGTCACCGCCGCAGCGCCGGGCTCGTGACCCACGCGTAGACCGCCGCGAGCGTCACCGCCCCCGCGACCGCGGCCGTGCGCGCGGGCGACGCCTGCCAGGTGCACAGCGCCGCCTCCGCGGGCATCCCGATCGCGACACCCCACGCCACCGCGAGCCGCCCCCCGATGGCCGTGCGCCGTGCCACCCGCACCGTGCGCAGCGCCGCGAACACGGCCGCCGCGCCGCACACGAGGATCGCCTCGGCGCGCGCGAAGGCCAACACCACCACCAGCATCGCGTCGACCAGCAGCGTGGACGCGAGCGGCGGCGGCACCGAACTCAGTCCTTGTCGTCGTCGTCGTCGTCGTCGTCGGGTTCGGCGGTCGCCGGGGTGGGGGCGCGCTTCACGGCGCCGGGGCGCGGGGCGATGAGCATCGTCATGGCCTTGCCCTCCAGGGCGGGGTTGCTCTCGATGATGATCATGCCCTCGAGGGCCTTGATCACGTCGTCGAGCACCTCGCGGCCCTTCTCGGGGTGCGTGATCTCGCGGCCGCGGAAGCGCACCGTGATCTTGGCCTTGTTGCCCTCCTCGAGGAAGCGCCGGATGTGGCGCACCTTGGTGTCGAGGTCGTGGTCGTCGGTCTTCGGGCGGACCTTGACCTCCTTGATCTCGACCACGGTCTGCTTCTTCCGGGCCTCGTTGGCGCGCTTCTTCTCCTCGTACTTGTACTTGCCGAAGTCCATGACCTTGCACACGGGCGGGTCGGCCTTCGGGTTGACTTCAACGAGGTCGAGGGCCTCCGACTGCGCGAGGCGGAGCGCCTCCTGGCTGGTCATGATGCCGAGCTGTGTCCCATCGGAGCCGATGACCCGCACCTCGGGTACCCGGATACGATGGTTCACCCGCACCTGCGGTTGACGCTGCTGGTTTCGGTCGATGGGTCCCTTGAGCGCTATCGGAATGCTCCATGGTCAGGGGGATCAGTCAGATCCCCACAATGGGTGTCGGTAACCGCCACGGGCGCGGATGGTTGTCGGGAAGGGATCGAAACGTCAACCCGGCTGCTTCCCGGAAGAGCACTCGACCGCGCAGTCACGAGAAGTGACAGGCGCGCGGTGAGGTCATGGGGCGAGACAACATCCCGGATTGGCAACCAGACTGTGAAGGAACGGGGGGAGAATCCAGTAGGCGCGACTGGGGTTGAACCAGCGACCCTCACCGTGTCAAGGTGATGCTCTACCACTGAGCTACGCGCCTGAATGAGCCGCGGTAACTACCCCCGGTTCGAGGTGCTGTCAACACTCTCGCTCAAGGTCTTCGCGCGACGCCCCGAACGCCGTCCGGGCGACGGCTGTCGCGGGCCCGC
>CAIOSS010001259.1 GCA_903860995.1 uncultured delta proteobacterium
CATCGACCCCGAGCTGTGCACCGAGTGTGTGGGCTTCTACGATCACGAGGCCTGCCAGGCGGTCTGTCCCGTGGAGTGTTGCCTCCCCGATCCGAAGCACCCGGAGAGCGAAGACGTGCTCATCGAGCGCGCCATCAAGCTCCACCCCGACGACGCCACCCTGAAGACCCGTTCGGCCGCGAACAACTACCCGTCGCGCTTCCGCAAGTGACCTGGCGGCGCCGCGCGGCCCTGGCGGCCTTCGGGCTGACCGCGGGCTGCGCGACCGCGTCTCCCATCCTCGCACCCGCCCGCGTGCTTCGACCCGAGAAGGTCGAGCTCGACCTCGGCAGCGCACTGGTCGCTCCGGTCGGCACCGCCACCCTCGAAGACGCGCGCCGCCCCGGGGCCACCAACGAGCAGATCGTCCGCTCGGCCGTGGCCTACGCCATGGCGCCGCCCGGGGTCGTGCCCTACTTCAACGCCCGCGCGGGCATCGGGCACCGCGCCGAAGGGAGCGTCGGCCTCATCGGTCGCACGGTGCGCATCGGCGCGCGGCGGGAGTTCATCCACGACGGCGACTTCACGCTCAGCGCGGGCCTCGCGGGGCGCTTCGCCTTCATCGCGGGCGCGCTCGACGGGCTCATGCCCGACTTCGCCGTGCAGCGATCGAGCGTCTACGGCGGCGAGGCTTCGGTGGTCGCGGGCATCACCCGGCGCGACGTCTACGACGTGTGGTTCGGGCTGCGCGCGGGCTACCAGCACAGCGATGCTACGGTGCAGGCGCTGGCCATCCAGCCGCTGTCCTTCGAGCTCGAGGCGCACCGCGTCGAGGCGGCGGCGGCGCTCGGGCTGCGCGTGGGCTTCGGCCGGCTGTCGGCGGCCATCGAGCTCGACCTGCGCATGGCCTGGTCCGTCGGCGGGCGCTCGGGCGCCGACTCCGTCGACGCGCTCACCTGGGCGCTGGTGCCGGCGGGGGCCATCAGCTGGCGGCTGTGACCGCCGTCGCCGCGGCGGCGGGGCTTCAGGCCTGGGCGGCGGCGACGATGCGCTCGAGGCGCACGAGCGCGGTGTGCAGCACCGACTCCTCCGGGCCGAAGGAGAAGCGCACGTGGTCGCGGAAGCGGGATGATCGCCCGATGCGCCGCTTGCCCGGGTTCACGTCGAAAAACTCCCCGGGCACGGTGATGATCTTCTCGGCCAGCGCGGCGCGGAAGAAGCCCATCCCGGTGTTGAGCGGCGCCGGGAGCTTCGCCACCGAGCCCCACACGTAGAATCCCCCCTCGGGCTCGACGTCGAGGGTGACGCCGAGGGCGCGCAGCCCGTCGAGCAGGAGCTGCCGCTTGCGGCCGAAGGCACGGGAGATGGCCGTGGTCTCGGCGCGGGCGTGCTCGGCCGTCACGATGGCGCAGGCCGCCCGCTGCATGGGCTTGGAGCCGCCGCCGTCGAGGAAGGAGCCCGCGCTCGCGACGCCCTCGATGATGGCGCGGGGCGCGACGGTCCAGGTGATGCGCCAGCCGGGGTAGCGCCAGTTCTTGGTGAGGCCGTCGAAGAGAACCACGGGGTCGCGGTCGACGTCCTCGACGTAGCGCGCGGCGCTCTCCATCGGGGTCGGGTCGCCCGGGCGGTTCCAGATGTAGTGCGAGTAGAACTCGTCCATGAGCAGGGCGCAGTCGTTCTCGCGGGAGAGGGCGACCCACCGCGCGAGGTCGTCGCCGCCGACCACCTTGCCGGTGGGGTTGCACGGGTTGCTCAGCAGGATGGCGCCGAGGCCCCGGCCGACGATCTCTCGCTCCAGGGCCTCCGGCGGAAACGCGTAGCCCTTGTCGCCCTCCAGCAGGATCGGGATGGGCGAGAACAGCCGGAACACATCCAGTAGCTCTTCGTACGCGGTGTAGTCCGGGAGGAAGTGCCCGAGGTTGATGCGCCCCAGGGCGGCCGCGGCGCGCAGCAGCGACACCCGCCCCCCGCCCGAGATGGACACGTTCTCGGCGGTGTACTTCGACGGCAGCCCCTTGCGGTAGAGCTCGTTGTACATCCCCGCGACGCCCTCGCGAAGCTCCCACAGGCCGGGCACCGGCGCGTACTCCTGGTCGTCGAGGGCGATGGGCAGCGACTCGATGCGCGCGGGCGCGCCGGGGAGGGGGCCGGTCTCCGGCTGGCCCTGCCCGAGGTTGCACCAACCCTCTGCGCCGAAGCGGAAGCCCATCTTCTGGGCCTCGGTGGTCACGTAGATCACCCCGGTGCGGGGCACGGCTCGGAATGCGCTGAAGGTGTGCTCGCTCACGGCGCGACCATGCCTCAGGTCCGCGCCGCGGCGCCAGCGTTGGCGCATCGCTGTCTTGCCGGTGGTTTGACGCGCCTCCGACCGTCTGCGTACGGTGCCGGCGAGCGATGTCCCATTGGTAAAATCACGACGGTCGCACATGCCGCTGGAGACCGCCGATCGCGTGCGCGACACGGAGCGCAACCTCCCGCCGGTCCGCGCGCCCTCCACGCCGCAGGTCCCGCGCCTGGGCTCGCTGGTGGTGGTGCACTCTACGGACCTTCGCGAGGTCTGCCGGCGCCTCGAGCTCGACCCGGCGGTCGGGCGCTACACCCTCGGCCGGGGCGACGGGTGCGCGGTGCTGCTCGACCACCCGCGGGTGTCGCGCCAGCACGCCCACGTCGAGCAGCGCGAGGGCGAGTGGTGGCTCGTCGACGACCACAGCACCAACGGGACGCTCGTCAACGACGCCCCGACGGAGGTGCGGCGCCTCGAGAGCGGCGACCGCATCCAGGTCGGCGGAACGGTCTTCAAGTACATCGCGGCCAGCGACATCGAGGGCCAGTACTTCGCGACCATCCGCACGGCGATGATCACCGACGGGCTCACCCGCGCGCTCACCCACGCGGCCTTCCGCGAGCGGCTCGACAGCGAGTTTCGCCGCGCGCGACGCTACCGGCGGCCGCTCTCCCTGGTGCTCATCGACCTGGACTACTTCAAGCTGGTCAACGACAGCCACGGCCACCTCGCAGGCGACACGGTGCTGCGGGACGTGGCGGGGATCATCCTCTCGCGGGTGCGTCGCGAGGAGTCGCTCGGGCGCCTCGGCGGCGAGGAGTTCGCCATCATCCTGCCGGAGACCGGGCTCTCCGGCGCGCAGGTGCTCGCGAGCGACCTGCAAGAGCGGGTGCGCGCCGCGCGCTGGGAGGTCGCCGGGGCCACGGTGCAGATCACCGCCTCCTTCGGGGTGGTCTCGCTGACGACCGCGATGGCCGCGCCGGAGGCCCTGCTCGAGCGGGCCGACGCCCTGCTCTACGCGGCCAAGGGCGCGGGCCGCAACCGGATGGTCAGCGACGACGCCACCCCGGGCTGAGCGCCCGTCAGCCGTCCACGGGGATCGCCACCCGGAAGATGGTCCCGGTGGGGACGGCGGCGTGCACGGTGACGTCCCCGCCGTGGGCCCGCGCGATGTGCTTCACCAGCGCGAGCCCGATGCCCGTGCCGCGCGGCCCGCCGGAGCGCACGGCGCGCCCGCGGTAGAAGCGCTCGAAGATCTTCCGCGCGTCCTCCGGGTCGATGCCAGGCCCGCGGTCCTCGACCTCGACGATGGCCCGCGGGCCCTCCTGCCGCGCGCGCACCACGACGGTCTCGGTGTCGCCCGCGTACTTGAACGCGTTGTCGAGCAGGTTGAACAGCAGCACCTGCATCGCCCGCGCGTCGAGCCGCACCGGCGCGACCCCGTCGGCGATCTCGGTCACCAGCGCGGGGCGCTCGCGGTGCGCCCGGAACCGAAACGCCTCGGCGTCGCGCAGCACCACCGCGCCGAGGTCCGACGCAGTGAACTCGTACGCCGCGCGGCCCTGCTCCAGCCTCGCGAAGTCGAGCACGTTCTCGATGAGCGCGCTCAGCCGCTCGCTCTCCCGCACAATGATCTCCAGGTACTGGGCCCGCTTCTCGGGCGTCGGCGCGCGCTCCCCCGCGAGCATCTCGCCGAACATCCGGATGAGCGACAGCGGGGTCTTGAGCTCGTGCGACACCGTCGCGATGAAGTCGCTCTTGAGCGTGTTGAGCTGCTCCTCCTGCCGCGCCGCGAAGAGGAGAAACGACACCCCTGCCAGGATGACCAGCAGCGACGCGCCCACGTACGAGCCCTCGACCACGCCCCGGCGCCGCGCGCGCGCCTCCAGCTCCGGCGCCTGCCGCGGGGCCACCGCGAGGCGCCACTTGTAGAGCGTCGTCGGGAAGCGCGTCGACACCAGGAACTCCCCCGCCGCCGTGAGCGAGCGCCCCACCACGAGGCGGTTGTTCTCGTCGGTGATGTTGAAGCGCCCGCGGGCGAGGGGGTCGTCGAAGAGCTTCGGCAGCAGCTCGCGGCGGATGTAGTCGAGGTCGGCCTCGAGCACGACGTAGTACCGCCGCCCCGCGGTCTCGCGCGTGAGGTACGACAGCAGCACGCTGCGCCCGTCGACGGCGCCGTGCCAGTGGCGGTGCGCCCCCAGCGGCTCGCTCGTGAGGTGCAGCTCCGCCCGCAGCCGACCGGTCACCCACGCCACGAGCTCGGCGCGGTCGTCGTCGTCGCGGTGCGCCACGAGGCGCAGCGGGCGCATCGCCTCGTCGAGCACCAGCACCGAGCGCACCGTCGGCGAGATGCGCTCCGCCAGGTCGGGCCAGCGCTGCGCCAGCATGTCGAGGTCGTCGGGGTTCACGAGGTGCAGCACGGCGTTGTCGCCCGCGATCACCGTGGCCTCCACGCGGTCGATCTTCTCGCGCACCAGCAGCACGGTGCTCTCGATGATCGAGCGCTCGCCCAGCGCCGCGAGCGCCGACGAGGTGCGCCACGACCACCACGCGAGGAAGCCCGACGCCACCACCACCGCCGCCAGCAGCACGGCCCTCAGGGCTACCCGGGCTCGGACGGTCAACACGCCGCGCATCCTATACCCCCGCGACGCCCTTGCGCGCCCAGGCCGCTTGGGGTTCTAGTCCGGGCGTAGCACCCGGGTGGCCTCGCTCGTCCCTCGCCTCCCTTCTCACGCTCCGGGTGGAGGTGCGCTGGCAATGCCGATGCTTCGTCGTTCGTGGTGGGTCCTCGCGCTGCTCGGCGTGCTCGCGCCGGCCTGCAAGAGCAAGCAGCCGGTCAACGGCCAGTGCGTCTTCAACTCCGACTGCGACGAGACCGAGAACCTCATCTGCGCCGGCCGCTACTGCCGTCAGCAGTGCAACCTCGCGGCCCCGATGGCGACCCGCAGCCGCGACTGCCCCTCCGGCACGCTCTGCCAGCCCGCCGCGCAGTCCAACAACATCGGCGCCTGCCTCCCCATCGGCGACAACGGGTACTGCGTGTACAGCTCCGAGTGCACGCCGCCCTTCGTGTGCCTCATCGACGGCCGCTGCTCGTCCCAGTGCCGCGAGTCCCGCGACTGCGTGGCCATCTCCCTCGACCCGGGGGCCGTCTGCGTCATCACCGACGACGTCGGCACCTGCTCGTTTCGCGACGGCGGCACCTCCAGCGTGACCGACACCAGCGCCTCCACCCGGGCCGACGCGGGCCCCGCCGACGCCGGCGGCGGGCTCGACGCCGGGCTCTGACCCTCCACGGCGCCGGGCGGTTGCTCGCGACAAGCCCTCGCCCGATCCGCTAGTCTCACCGACGATGATGCCCTCCGCCGCCGCGAACGACCGCCCGCTCGGTGTCTCGCCGGGCGACGTCATCGGCGGCCGCTACGAGATCATCCGCGTGCTCGGGGTCGGCGGCACCGGGGCGGTCTTCGAGGCCCGGCACCGCACCATCCAGCGCACCGTGGCGGTGAAGCTCCTGCTGCCCGAGATCGCGCTGGCCAACCCCGCGGTGCCGCAGCGCTTCCTCCAGGAGGCCCGCACCTCCAACGAGGTGCGCCACAAGAACATCGTGGAGGTGCTCGACTTCGGCAACGACCAGGGGCGGCTCTTCATGGTGATGGAGTTCCTCGAAGGGGAGACCCTCGGGGCCCGCATCAAGCGCGACGCCCCGCTCACCCCCGGGGCCATCATCCGGGTGCTCGACCCGATCATGTCCGCGCTCGCCCTCGCGCACAGCCGCGGCATCGTGCACCGCGACGTGAAGCCCCAGAACATCTTCCTCTCGCACACCCCGGGCGACGACGGGGTCACCCCGAAGCTCATCGATTTCGGCATCGCCAAGCGGGTCATCACCGACGACGTCAGCCTCACCGCCACCGGGATGATCCTCGGCACCCCCGCGTACATGCCCCCGGAGCAGGCCACCGGCGGCTCGAAGAACGTCACCCCCGCGGCCGACCAGTACGCCCTCGGCGCGATCCTCTACGAGGCCCTCACGGGCTCCGTGCCGCACCAGGCCGACTCGTACCCCGCCATGCTCGTGGCGATCGTGACCCTCCCCGCGCCGGACATCCGCGCGCTGCGCCCCGACCTCGACCCGGGCCTCGCCGCCGTCGTGATGCGCGCCCTCGCCTACGAGCCCTCGCAGCGCTTCTCGTCGCTCTACGAGCTGCGCGACGCGCTCGCGCCCTTCCGCGACCAGCACACCCGTGGCGCCGTCGCCCGCCCCGGCGCACCGCCGTCGGTGATGCACCAGCAGACCCGGCCCGACGGCACCCCCGGCCCCGAGGACGCCCGCCGCGCCGCGCTCGCCCGCGTCCCCGGCGCGCTCCCCCCCATGGCGGCCTCCCCGACGGCCCCGCCCCACGCCCGCCCCCACGGCGCCCTGCCC
>CAIOSS010001260.1 GCA_903860995.1 uncultured delta proteobacterium
CTGCGCGCGCCGCGCAGCCTGCGCTCACTGAACGGAGGTACCGATTGAAGAAGCTCTCGCTCATCCTTGGACTGCTGGCGATCGGCTGCGGCGGCGGTAGCTCCGGCGCCACCTGCCCCACGGGCAGCACCGTCACCTACGACAACTTCGGCCGGCAGTTCTTCGCGACCTACTGCGACCGCTGCCACGCCATGGGCACGCGGCCGGCCTACAACAACCTCGCCGCGATCCGCGCCGACTCCACCCGCATCGACCTCCAGGCCGCCGCGGGGGACAACTCCATCAACGTCGCGATGCCCGAGAGCGGCGCCGCGCCCACCGAGGCCGAGCGTCGGCGCCTCGGCGAGTGGCTCGCCTGCGGGGCCCCCTGACCGCGCGGCTGTGACCATCCGTTGGCACCCCCGGCTGCCAACGCCCCACCACGGCCCCTCCCTCCACCTCCCCATCAATCCCTGCGATCCCCGTTAGCCCACCGGGTGGCATCGCCCGTGCTCAGGAGACCGTACCTGGAGGTCACCACCATGATCGTCCGCCGCACCATCGCCCTCGCCAGCCTCGCCTTCACCCTCTCCACCTCTCTCGCGTCAGCGCAGACCGTCGAGCGCACCGACGTCACCCCGATGGTCGGCGCCATCAACGCCGAGCGCGCTCGCTTCTCGCTCCCGCCCCTCGGCCGCGACCCGCGGCTCGACGCCGTCGCCGAGGCCCACTCCCTCGAGATGGCCCGCGCGCGCTTCTTCTCCCACACCTCGCCCAGCACCGGGCAGCCCGCCGACCGCGTCTCCCACGCCGGCCTGCGCTGGAGCGCCGTCGCCGAGAACATCGCCATCAACCAGTCGCCCGAGGCCGCCCAGCAGGCCCTCCTGCGCAGCCCCGGCCACCACGAGAACATGGTCGACCCGGTACAGCGCTCGATCGGCGTCGGCATCGTGCGCCACGGTGAGCAGGTCTGGGTGACGCAGCTCTTCGCGGCGCTCAACGACACCGCCGGCGCGACGCCCGTCACCGTCGCGCCCGCCGCGCCCACCGCGCCCGTGGCGGCCGTGGCGCCCGAGCCCGCCGCGATCGATGACGCCGACGACGAGGGCGATGACGAGGGCGACGACGAGGGCGACGATGTCGACGAGGCCCCCACCGCGGCCCAGGTCCCCGCGCCCTCGGCGCCGATGATCCCGGGCTTTCCCATGCAGGGCATCCCCGGCCTCGATCAGTTTCTCACGGGACTCGGCCTCACCCGCCAGCCGACGCCCGCCGCGCCCGCCGCACGCGCCGGTCACACCCCCGCCGCCCCGCAGGTCTACACGGTGCAGACCCCCTTCGGCCCGGTGCGCGTCGAGGTCCCCTCGTCCTTCGCCGCCCCGTCGACGCCGGCCGCTCCGCCCGCTGCCGCCCCGGCGCGACCGCGCACGCCCCGCTCGCACCGCCCCGCGCCCTCGCGCGGCCGGGTGATCCAGATCGACACCCTCGACGTGTGACGGCCGATGCCCCAGCGGGCGCGGCCCAGGCTTCCGCGCCCTCGGGTTGCGCTATGGTCCCCGTCTGATGATCTCCCGACGCGAACTCCTCGCCGGCGCGGGCGCCTCCCTCGCGCTGGGCACCGTCGCCGCGGGCTGCGGTGACCCGCCGCCCCTCGCCCCCCCCGCCGACGCCGAGCCCGTCACCGACGTCGACCCTGCCGCCGACGCCGCCCTCGACCCCGACGCGGGCCCCTTCCTC
>CAIOSS010001261.1 GCA_903860995.1 uncultured delta proteobacterium
CAACGGGGCAGCGTCGCTGGCGGGCATCCGCTCCAGGCGACCGATCACCCGAAGCACCCGCGCTCGCTCTACCCTCACCAGGAACTCTCCGGGATGCCCCGCATGCCGCAGCTCCCATCGGGCCCGGTACGGAGCTCGCTGGCTGCGGTGCCTGGGGCCAAAGGGAGCGGCGATGGCAGTGTGCTACGGATAGAAGCTCGCGAGCACGGGCGCGCTCGGCGTTCGCACGAGGTGGTCGAGGCCCGTTACGTTGAGGAAGCCGGTGCCTACGGCGCCCCAGCAGTCCACGGTGCCGTCGGTGCCGAGGGCGCATACGTTGCTGCCTGCCCCGAGCGGAACCACTTGCGTGTACGTCCGCGTCGCCACCGCGCGCAGGGTGGTAGGTCCGGCAGCCGGGACGATGGACGTGAGGTAGGTGAGCGGAACGCTCTCCGCGTAACTCCCATTGCCTAGCGCGCCGTAGGTGTTGTCGAGCCCGCAGGATACCACCCCCGCCACCACCATGCAGTTGTACGGGATGGTCCCGGTCCTGACGTCCGATGCGGTCGCCACGTCCTCGATCGTCCCGGTTACCGTCCCGCGGGGGTTGGCGTAGCCCGCTCGCTCGCCCGAGGCCAGGCCCACGAGGCCCCAGGCCACGAGCGAGTTGTCCGTGAGCTGCGCGACGCATGCCGCTGCGGCTTCGCACCACAACCTACGCACGCCCGTGAGGTTCGAACGTACCGTGAGCGAGGCGCGCGCGTCTTGTACGAAGACCGGGACGAGGCTGTTGGTGGTGGTTCCGTCTCCCACGGCGTTACTGCGGTTGTCGCCCCAGCACGTCACCTCGCCCGAGGCCATCAGCGCACAGCTATGGTAAATCCCAAGCGAGAGCGACGACGCCGTCGCGAGCCCCCCCACGGTGGTGGCCTCGTTGCGGTCGAGATAGCTGTTGTTGCCCACCGCGCCGTAGAAATTGTACCCCCAGCACTGCACGCTGCGCGACGCCACGGTCCCAACGAGGGCGCAGGTGTGCAAGCCCCCAAGGGAGTAGTCGGCGACGGCACCCGTGAGCCCGAGAACGGCCACCGGTGTGTTGACGATGGACTCGGTGCGCCTCGCCCCGAGCTCGCCGTGGGCGTTGTAACCCCAGCAGTAGAGCCCGCCGCTGCGCTGCTGCGCGCAGAGGTGGTAGAATCCGCCACGCACCGACGACGCGGCCTCGGGGAGGCGCACGGTGACGATGCCCTGGAGTTCTCCGCCCACGCCGCCGTTGGTGTTGGCGCCGCTCGTCCCGTTGCCAAACTCGCCGTTGCCACCGCCGTCGTACGCCGCCCAGCAGCGCACGACCCCAGCGGCATCGAGCGCGCACATCACCGCGCGGGTCGATGCGAGCGAGGTGATCGACGAGAGCCCGAGGACGCGCCGCGGGAGGTTCTGCTGCTCGTGGCGGATGCCTGCCTGGCCGATCTCGTCGCGTCCCCAGCAGCGCACGGTAAAGTCTGCCGCGAGCGAGCACGCGAAGCCGTCGCCGAGGCCCAGGGACACCTGCCCCGAGAGCGTCCCCGCTGACACGGGCGTCGAGCGGGCGATGCGCGTGCCGTCGCCGAGCTGCGCGAAGCCGTTGTCACCCGCGCAGCGCACCGTGCCACCCGCGAGCAGCGCGCAGGTGGACCGGCGGCCGAGGGACATCCGTGGCGAGTTGTTCCAGCCGGGGGCGGGCGTCGGAGTGCCGTGGTTGGTGGTGGTGCCGTCACCGAGCTGACCCGAGGCGTTGTCACCCCAGCACACCACAGTGCCGTCGGTGCGTCGGGCGCAGGTGGTCTGGTCGCCCGCCCACAGCGCCACCGCGTCGACGAGGCCGGCCACACGCACCGCGGTGGTGCGCAGCGTGATGGTCCCATCGCCAAGCTGACCCACCCGGTTGTCCCCCCAACAGAACACCGCCCCGTCCGACCGTAACGCGCAGCTGTGGTTCAAGCCCACGGCCACCGCCGCCACGCCCGAGAGGCCCGTCACGGCCACCGCCACGGCCGACGCGGTGAGGCCCCCGTTGCCGAGCTCACCACGGCTGTTGCTGCCCCAGCAAACGGCGTGACCGTCCTGCCGCGCCGCGCAGCCGTGGGTGTACCGATAGCTCACCTGACGCGCGTCCGTGACGCCGCCCACCGCGCTCGCAAAGGGTGTGGTGGGTGAGTGTGTCCAGCAGACCACATGGCCGTCGCGGTTGGCCCCGCAGCCCGTGGCGTTGGCCATGCTCACCCCGAAGGACGACAAGATCACCGGGTCGCCCATGAGACCCACAACCCGCCGCGGGATGGACGACCGCGGCGGCAGGAAGTCGCCACCCCAGCACGACACATACCCGGTCTCATAGCGCAAGCACGCGAGAGTGTTGCCCGCGTCCACCTCCACCGGCCGCGCGCAGCGACCGGGCGGGGACACACCCGTCGAGACGCACCCGCCCGTGCAGGCCACACCGCATGCCCCGCAGTTGCCAGGGTCCGTCGCGAGATCAACGCACACGCCCCCGCAGCGCGTGAACGGAGCCACGCACACCGCCACGCAGGCCCCGGCAGTGCAGCGCTCGGTGACGCCACACTCGCGCGCGCAGCTGCCGCAGTTGAGGTTGTCGCTGGCGACATCCACGCAAGCCCCGCCGCAGGCCCGCAGCGTCCCGCAGTCGGCCTGACACGATCCCGCGCGGCAGTACTGACCGTCAGCACAGCGCGTACCGCATGCGCCGCAGTTGTTGGCGTCCGAGGTCACGTCGACGCAGAAGCCCGCGCAGACCGTGCGCCCCGCGGGGCACGCGCAGGCGCCCGCCACGCAGGCCTGAAACGCCGGGCAGCGCGCACCGCATGCGCCGCAGTGGCCGCGGTCGGTCTGCAGGTCGACGCAAGCGCCCGCGCAGTCCGTCCGCCCCGCGCACGCGAAGATGCACGCGCCGCCGATGCACGATTGCCCCGCCGCGCACGCCGTCGCGCAGGCCCCGCAGTTGGCCGGATCGTTGAGCACGTCGCGGCACGCGCTCCCGCAGCGCAGGTTGGGCGCAGCGCAGACGGACGTGCACGCGCCTGCTGCGCACACCTCCCCCGCGCTGCAAGCCCGCGCGCAGTCGCCGCAGCGCTGCGAGTCGGTCTGGAGATCTCGGCAGACCCCTGCGCACGCACTCTGTCCCGCCGGACACGACGCCGCGCAGCTCCCGGCGAGGCAGCGCGTCCCGCTCGGGCACCGCACGCCGCACGCGCCGCAGTGGGCGTTGTCACTCAGGAGGTCGCGGCACGCGCCCGCGCAGGCCGTCTGCCCGGCTTCGCAGGTCACCTGACACGCCCCGGAGTCGCAGCGCTCACCCGCGGCGCACGCGTTGCCGCAGCGTCCGCAGTCGTCGCGGCTCACGGTGAGGTCGTGGCACGTGGGTCCGCCGCAGCGCGCGAGGGTGCCGCCGCAGGGCATGAGCACGCACGCGCCGCCTTCGCAGGTCTCGCGCGCGGCGCATGCGTTGCCGCACGCACCGCAGTTGGCCTCGTCGGCCACCGTGTCGATGCAGCGCTCGCCGCAGCGCATGAGCTCCGGGCCGCACACGCCCACGCAGCGACCCGCGGTGCAGAGGGTGCCCGCCGCGCAGGCGTTGGCGCATGCACCGCAGTTGGTGTTGTCGACGCGCAGGTCTGCGCAGTAGCGCAGCGGTCCTGCCCCGCAGAGGGTGATGCCCGCGGCGCACTGGACCGCGCAGCCCCCGGCGGCGCACACGAGCCCCGCGCCGCACGCGTTGCCGCACGCGCCGCAGTGGGCCTGGTCGCTGTCGGTGTTGACGCAGCGCCCGTCGCACACGGCCTGACCCTCGGAGCAGGGGCCGCGGCACACGCCCGCGACGCAGGTCTCGCCTGGAGCGCAGGGGAGGCGGCAGCCGTTGTGGTCGCCCGCTACGTCCGCGGGGAGCGATGCGTCGCTGCGGACATCGACCGTGGCGTCGGCGCTGCGCGGGGCGTCGTCGGCGCAGGCGGCGAGCAGGGCGACGAGCGCAGAGAGCGCGAGGAGGCGAGGGGTAGAGGGGGTACGCATGGTCGAGTGCTCTTCCTTGGCTCTCACAGTGAAACCGGTGCGCCGGGGGTGAGCACCCGCGGCTCGATGCCTACCGCGCGCATGAAGCCGCTGATGGCCGATCCCCAGCAGTCGACGAGTCCGTCGGTGCGAACCGCGCACATCACGCCCGGGATGCCCCAGGCGCCGAGGTCGCCCACTGCGGCGACGTCGAGGTAGGTGCGACCGCCCGCGATGCGGGTGTTGCTGCAGTTGGCGGGGTTGGTGGCCGCGGACCCGGTGCAGCCCACGAGGGGCTCAATATAGTTGGTGTACACCCCGTAGCCCGAGAGGCCGTACTCCGTGCGGCGGGTGTTGTGGAGCACGTTGGCCGAGGTGAGCACGACGGTGCCCGAGGCGAACACCTGGCGAACGCCGGCGCGCGCGACCGTCGCCAGCGCGCGACCTTGTTGGGTGTAGCCGTACGCGCTCGCCGTGAGGAAATTGCAGCCTGACCCCTGCGGGTCACACTGGAGCGACTCGATGCCGGTCATGGCGACGGCAGAGGTGAGGCTCGCCGTCGGACCGAGCATGGGCGTCGGGAGGTAGCTGTTGGTGGTGACAAGGTTGGCGAGCTCGTAGCCCACGTTGCGCCCCCAGCACTTCGCCGTGCCGTCGGAGAAGCGGGCGCAGGAGGAGTTGGCCTGCATCGAGAGCTGCGCGATGCCCGTGAGCGGACCAGTGCCCGCGCTGTTGAGCACCGTCACCGGGGTAAGCTGGTTGATGGTGCTGTTGTTGCCGATTTGACCGTAGACGTTTTGGCCCCAGCAGCGCGCGGTGCCGTCGCTGAGCAGGGCGCAGGTGTGGAGGCCGCCCGCGCGGATGTCCACCACGCCGGTGAGCCCGAGCACGGCGAGGGGGAGGTTGGAGTTGGTGACCGAGCCGACGCCGAGGGTGCCACTTTCGTTGTAGCCCCAGCACGACACGGTGCCGCCCGTGTGCCGCGCGCAGGTGTGGTAGTACCCTGAGGAGATTTGCACGACGTCGCTGAGGCCGACGACGGGGGTCGGGGTGAACACGGCGGCGGCGCTGCCGGTGCCGAGCTGACCGTACTGATTGCCGCCTGGGTTGCCCCAGGTGACCACGGTTCCGTTGCGGCGGAGCACGGCGACGGACCGGAAACCGGCCTCGATCGCGACGGCGTCCGAGAGTCCGAGCACGGGGGTGGGGGTGGGGAGGTTTTCGTGGTGGGAGCCGGTCTGACCGTAGTCGTCGTGTCCCCAGCAGCGCACGACGCGCGGAGACTCCTGGAGCGCGCAGGTGAGGGAGGAACCCGTGTGCACTTGCCGCTGACCCGTGAGCGTACCCACGCGCAGCGGCGAGGTCGTCGCGAGGACGGACCCGAGGCCGAGCGCGCCGTCGGCGTTTGCGCCCGAGCACCAGACCTCGCCCCGGAGCACCGCGCAGGTGACGGCGGCGCCCATCGAGAGGGAGGTCGCCCCGGCCCACGCCGGCACCGGGGTGGGGCTCGTGCGCTGGGCGATGTCTCCGAGACCGAGTTCGCCGTTCCCGTTACGGCCCCAGCAGAGGATCACCCCGTCGCCGCGGCGCGCGCACACGTTGTCGTAGCCCGCCCAGATCTCTCGCACGTCGCGCAGCCCGGGCACGCGCGTGGGCTCCGTGGGCTGGACGGCGGTGGTTCCTACGCCCCGTTGTCCGACGCTGTTCTGGCCCCAGCAGAACACCTCCGCACCCGTTGTGAGGCCGCAGATCACCGAACCCCCGTTGGCGACCGCGCGCACGTTGGCGAGCGGAACCACCGTGGCGGGTTCCGACGGCGGCATGCTGAGCCCGGGAATGCCCCGCTGCCCGACCGTATTGGAGCCCCAGCACACCACGCGCAGGTCGTCGCGGAGCGCGCAGCCCGAGCGCCCCGCCCCGGCCCCGTAGCTGACCTGAATGGCGTTGCGCGCTCCCAGGATCTTCCGCGACGCAGCGCTGTACTGGCCGCCCCAGCACACGACGTCGCCACCGCCATCGACGCCGCAGCCGCCCTCGGCATAGGTGCCCATGGTCATCGACTGCACCACCACGGGCGCGCCCATCACCCCGATCACCGGGAGCGGATCGCCGCGGTGCGTCGGGGGGTAGCCGTACACGCCCAGCGCGGTACCGAGGCCCCAACAAGCGACACGGCCGTTGCTGTACCGGGCGCAGGCTTCGTAGTAGCCCGCGAAGACGTCCTCGGGCTGCGCGCACGCGCCACCGACGCAGCCGCCCGTGCAAGCCCGGCCGCACATGCCGCAATTCGCGTCGTTGCTGAGAAGATTCACGCAGCGCCCGTTGCACACCACTTCGCCGGGGCGGCACCGCGGCGCGCAGACTCCGGCAGTGCAGATCTCCGTCGGGCCGCAGGCGATGCCGCAGGCGCCGCAGGTCGAGTTGTCGCTCATGAGGTTGCGACAGATGCCACCGCAGTTGGTGGTTCCCGTGAGACAGGCGAGGCGACACATACCCCCCTGGCAGGTGTTGCCGCTCGGGCACGCTGTGGTGCAACTTCCGCAGTGGAGCACGTCGGTTTGCAGGTCGATGCAGAAGGGGATCATCCCGCAGGTGGTGAGTCCGGTCTCGCAGGCGATGGCGCAGCGTCCGCTCACGCACTGCTCGCCCGACGCGCAGGTTACGTCGCAGGCCCCGCAGTTGGCGTTGTCGCGGCTGGTGTCGCGGCAGGCGCCCGCGCAGGAGGTTCCGCCCGAGGGGCAGCGACCGCAGACGCCCATGACACAGGCCTGACCCGCGGGGCATCCGCGCCCGCAAGCTCCGCAGTCCGAAGCCGCCGACTGGACGTCGCGACACACGCCCGCGCAGTTGCTGAGCCCTGTCGGGCAGTTGTCCACGCAGGTCCCTCGCACGCACACCGTCCCCGCCGCGCAGGCCGCGCCGCAGGCCCCGCAATTGCGCGCGTCGCTCTGCGTGTCCGCGCAGGTCGTCGCTCCCCCTACAGTGCACGCTGTCCCTGTTGTGCACACGCAGCGCCCGGCGTCACAGGCTTGTCCGGCCTCGCAGGCGTTGCCGCACGCGCCGCAGTGGTTGTTGTCCGTCGCGAGCTCGCGGCAGCTCCCGTTGCACACCGCGGCCGTGCTCGGGCAGCTTCGCGCGCAGGCTCCCATGGCGCACACTTCGCCCGTGGCGCACACGCGCCCGCAGAGGCCGCAGTTGGCGTGGTCGGCGCTGAGCTCGGTGCACTGCGTTCCGCAGCGGGTAGCTCCCATGCCGCAGTCCGTGTCACACGCTCCCGCGACGCAGGGACGACCGGACGCACAGCCCGCGCCGCACATCCCGCAGTTGTTGCGGTTGGTCTGGAGGTCTACGCAAGTGTCGCTGCAGTACGCCGTGCCCGCGGGGCAGCGATCGGCGCAGCGACCCATGGAACACACCTGCGTGAGCGGGCACACCGCGCCGCACATCCCGCAGTGCATCGGGTCGTACTGGGTGTCGGCACAGGTGGCCGCGGCGGCCGCGTCGGGCACGGAGCCGTCGCCTTCGGCGTCCCCGGCGCAGCGCGCGAGCCGCGGGCCACAGTCGAGTTGGCAGCGACCCTCCGCGCAGACCTCCGCGTCGCCGCAGCGCAGGCCGCACGCGCCGCAGTGAGCCCGGTCGGTGCGCGTCGAGACGCAGAGCCTGCCGCAGAGACCCTGACCCACCGGACAGGTCTGCACGCACATCCCGTTGGAGCATGCTTCGAAGGGACCGCAGGCCGCGCCGCATGCGCCGCAAGCCCGCAGGTCGCTCCGTAGGTCAACGCAAGCTTCGCCGCAGCGGATCTCCGGTGACACGCAGGGGAGGTCCGCGACGGGCGCGAGGTCGGAGGGAACGACCGAGGCGTCGCTGCTACGCGGCCCACCCACCACGGAAATGCCTGTGCACCCGGCGAAGAACGCCGCGAGGGCGAAGAGCACCAGGGACAGGGTCCAAAACGCAGCCCGACGATCCGTCTCGCATCGCATGGTTCGATGTCGCAGCGTGCAGGGGCCGAGCGCAAGCCCTCCGCGTCGGAGCGCGAACGAATGCTGAGTTACATGGAGCGTGAAGTTGAGGGGAGATAAGCAGGGTTCCGGGGAAGCGGCGGTCTACCGTCAGACTGCGGGGAAACAAGCGTGAGAAACCGTCGCGTTTCGCGCGGACTGGCACCGACGAGCGGCCAGCAGTCTGAGCCCGCGCCGACGACTGGCACCCTCAGCACATGCCGACGGAAGTGCTCCGTGGGGTTCGCAAGGGTGGGGGCTCGCAAGGATGGGGCTCGCGAACCCCACCGAGCCCATAGGAAATCCAACGGGGCAGCGTCGCTGGCGGGCATCCGCTCCAGGCGACCGATCACCCGAAGCACCCGCGCTCGCTCTACCCTCACCAGGAACTCTCCGGGATGCCCCGCATGCCGCAGCTCCCATCGGGCCCG
>CAIOSS010001262.1 GCA_903860995.1 uncultured delta proteobacterium
CAGGCTCAGGGCGGGTGCTCCCCTCGGAGGGCGAGGCCAGGGATCGCGGGCCTGGGCGGGTGCTCCCCTCGATCGGCGAGCCCGGGGACTGCAGGCCTGGGCGGGTGCTCGGCTCAACCCGTCAGAACTCTTGCGACGCAGTCCTAGCATGCAGGCCGAAGGCTCCCACGCGCTTGCGCTCGCGAAGCGGGCCGTTTCCCCCGGAGGCCGATCGGGCTGACAATGGCCTTCCACCACCATGAGACCGACGCCACCCTCCCTCTGCCGCGCCTGGCCCGCCGTCGCCATCGCGGCGCTCCTCGTCGCGCCTACCGCCGCCGCCACCGACGTCTGGACCACCCCCTACCCGGGCGTCCGCTTGCTCCGGCGCAACACCGCGCAGCCCGTGGTGCTCTGGGCGGCGCTCATCGACAGCTGCGCGCCGGGCGTCCGCTTCCGTGCGACGGCGCCCACCGAGGGGCCGCGCGTGACCTCCTCCTTCGGTCGCCTCGTCGGCGCGCAGCTGGCCATCAACGGCGACTTCGCCGACCACGATTTCGGACTCAACGTCGGCGACGGCCGCGCGTGGCCCACCCCCGACACCGAGCACAGCGGGAACTTCTCCGTCGGCCCCAACCGCCTCGAAATGACCCCCGACCACGTCCTGCTCCGGGTGCCTGCCCCATGGGTGACCGAGCAGCTCGGCGGCCGCTGGACCCTCCTCCACGACGGCGTCGCGCAGTACGGCATCGACGACAACGGGCCCAGCGCCGGGGGCTTCGTCTGCGCGCCCGGGCTGCGCCACCCTCGCACCGCCATCGGCCTCACGCGCGACCGGCGCACGGCGATCCTGCTCGTGGTCGACGGGCGCACGTCGAGCAGCCGCGGCATGACCTGCGACGAGCTCATCGACACCTTCCGCGAGCTCGGCGCCCACGACGCCATGGGCCTCGACGGCGGCGGCTCGTCCACCCTCTGGACCCGCAGCGCCGGCGTGCTCAACCGCCCCAGCGACGGCTCCGAGCGCGTCGTGCGCAACCACCTCGCGGTCTTCGCGGGCGGCTCCGGCGCGGCGCCCCACTGCGGCCTCCAGGCGGTGGTGACGGAGCCCCCGCAGGCGGCCGCGGTCCCCGGCGCCGTGCCCCCGACGGTGGTGCCCCTCACGCCGCCGTCGCGCTACACCCCGATGACCCCGACGCGGCTCTTCGACACGCGCTCGCCCGCGGCCAGCGCGCGGCTCCTGCGGGGCGACGGGTCCGGCGCCGGCCCGCTCTCCCTCAGCAGCCGCGGGGCCTTCCGCGACTGGGCGGCGTCGGGCGTGCCCGCCGACGCGACCGCCGTCTGGCTCAACGTCACCGCCGTGGGTCTGCTGGTCCCGGGTTACCTGACGGTGTATCCCGACGGGCGCCCGCGGCCCGAGACGTCGAGCGTCAACTACGACCCCGGCCGGGCGGTGGCCAACGCGACGCCCGTCGCGCTCGGCGCCGGGTCGCAGGTGGACTTCGACGCGCACGCCGCCGTCGAGGTCATCGCCGACCTCGGCGGAACCTTCGCCCCCGCCGGCGCCGGCCTCGCCCCGATCGCCCCCACCCGCGTGCTCGACACCCGCGCCCCGTCGGCGCCGCG
>CAIOSS010001263.1 GCA_903860995.1 uncultured delta proteobacterium
CGCCTGCCTTCGCTTGCCCGGGGTGCAGGCGCGGGACGCGACCAACCCCGGTCCGAAGCGAGGACGAGACCCCAAAGAATGCCGAGAAAATATGATGAAAATGAGACCAGAGGACAGCCATTCATGGAGAGGGGGCTGGGGGTGAGGTCTCGCATCAGATCCGTCAGTCCGGCGTTCTAGAGCGACGGAGGGAGGGCGCGACCGGTGATGCCGCGCGCGGCGCTACAGCGCGCGGAAGTTCATCCAGGCGCCGTCGAAGAAGCCCGCCGCGCGCACGCCCTGGGCGCTGAACACCATCGCGTCGGGCGCCGCGAACTGCGACGAGAACGGCATGAACCGGTAGAGCAGCCGCTCCGATCCGGCGGTGGTGACGATGGCCGCGCCGAGGCGGTCGGGCCGCTCGGGGAACACCACCACCATGGCGGCGTCGGGGTGGCTGGCGCCGTTGAGCGTGAGGGCGGCGTCGCTCCAGCGGGCGTCGACGGTGGGGCGCACCACGTCCGCGCCGAGCCCGAGGTACACCAGCACGTGGGCGTCGCGCACCGCGGCGTCGACGGCGCTCAGCGGGAGCGCGCAGCCGTAGCCGTTGCCCGTCACGGCCCAGGACGAGACGAGGTACGCGGCGTACTCGCGCCACACCGCGGGGCCCGCGTCGGGGTACACGAAGCAGAACGGCTGCTGCAGCGCCTCGTTGAAGGGACCGTGCGTCCCGGGGCGCTTTCCCTCCTGCGGGCCGATGGGGAGGTCGGCGTCGGGCACCTCCGTGCGTCGCCCGTCGACGACGACGGCGGTGACGCCCGCGGCGCGCAGCGCGCGGCCGTCGAGCACCATCGAGCGGACGTTGGTGGCCGCGAGGGTGACGGTGGCGCCCTCGCGCGAGGAGACCACGCGGAGGTCGGCGGAGGGGTCGGCGGCGCTGCGGAGCGAGACGAAGGAGTGGCGCGGGTTCACCCACGGGCCCGGCGAGGTGAAGGTGAAGCGGGTCTCCGTCGGGTCGACCGTGCGCGCGCGGAAGAACTCGAAGAGCGGCGGCCAGTCGACGCAGTCGGCGCCGGCGGAGGCGTCGCCGTCCCACCAGTGGCCCGCGCCGGGCTGCTCGTGGGTCTGCACGTCCATGGTGAACACTCTCGCGGCCGCGGTGAGGGAGCGCATCTCCCGGATGGGGACGTTGTCGTCGGCGGTGCCGTGGATGCCGTAGACGCCGCGGTGGGTGAGGTTGGAGAGGTAGCCCTGGGTGTTGCTCGACGCCTGCGAGCGGGCGAAGGCACCGCGCGGCGCGGCGGCGCCCGTGTACGACTGGAACGACCCCCAGCCCGCGCTCGGACCGATGGCCGCGAAGCGCCCGGTGTGGTGCGCCCCGAGCTGCCAGGTGCCGTGGCCGCCCATGGAGTGGCCGGTGAGGTACACGCGCGTCGGGTCGACGCGGTAGCGCGCCATCGCGTCGTCGAGGATCTCCACGCCGTCGAGGCGGCCCCACTGCTCCCAGTCGAAGCCGAAGGGGCGGCGGTTGGTGGGAGCGACGATCCACAGGTCGGGCTTGGGCGAGTAGGCCTGCGCCTGGCCGATGCCCTCCACCCCGGCCCCGTGCAGCGTGAGCGCCATCCCGTAGCGCCGCGACGCGTCGAAGGGCCTCGGCGGAACCACCCCGAAGTACTGCGCCGAGCGGTCGATGCGAGAGCGGAAGGTGACCCGCCGGGTGGCGTCCGCCGCCACCGTGGCGAGCTGGATCGTTCGTCGATAGCTGGCGCGCAGCGAGGCGGAGTCGATGCGCAGGGTGACCGGCACCATGCGCCCGGCCTCGGCGGGAGCGCGCCGGGGCATCAGCCGAAACGGCACCTGCGTGACGGCCCCGGCGGGCAGCGAGGGGATGGCGATCTCCGTGGGCTCCCAGTCGTCGCCGGCCTCGACGCGCGCGGTGACGCCGAGGGCGGGGGCGTCGGTGAGGTTGAGCACCGCGAGGCCGACGAAGCGCTCCTCGCGCTCGCCCACCGCGAGGTCCGGGGCGGTGAGGTCTGCGGTGTTGAGATAGACCTCGTCGGCGGTCTGGAAGAGCCTCACCCGAAGGGCCCCGCGCGTCGCGGCGGAGCGCACCAGCACCGTGCTGCCGCCCTCGCGCACCGGCAGCGGAACCCGGATGCGCCCCGAGGCGTAGACGTCCCCCGGGAGCACGGCGCGGTCGACGTACAGGGCGAGGGCCGTCTCGGCCTGCGCGAAGAGGTAGCGGCCCGCGGGGCGCTCGATGCGCGCGGCGGCGTAGACCAACCCCCGCTGGGCGCCGGCGGTGAGCTGGCCGTCGGTTCCGGGCTCCGGGTCGGACCAGTCGACGCTCCAGGCGGCCTCGGTGACCGGCGCGGTGAAGCTCCCGTCCTCGAGGGCGGGGAGCACCTCGTCGGGCGTCCCTTGCGGCAGGAATCCTACCCGCCAGTCGGGCATCGCGAAGGGCATCGGGTCGCCCTGGTCGACGACCGGCCGCACGACCGGGACATCAGGCGCGGGCGATGCGTCCGACGGAGCGTCGGCGGCGGCGTCGAGCGGGGAGCCGGCGTCCGACGCGCCCGGAGCGGGGGCGTCGTCGGAGCAGCCGAGCAGGAGCAGCGGGAGCAGCGGGAGCACACGGCGCATGGCCGCGAGTGTCACACAGGCGGAGGGCCGGGTCGCCGCCCCGCGTCGGTGCTTGCGAGCAGTCTCGCTGCGGCCGCACGGATCGTATCGTCGTCAACGCCCTCTTCCGCGAGGCGCCTTAGCTCGGCCGCGCTCGCGGGCGAGGCGCGCATCAGGTCACGAAAGTCCACCCCGGCCTCGACGACGCGCTGCGCGAGCCGGGCCTGCTCGGCCTGGGCCTTGTACGCGCCGAAGCCGGTGGAGGCATTGCGGCCGATCCAGCTGCCCGAGAGCCACTCGGAGGTGTCTTCTTCGAAGGGCACGATGCCGAGCTCCTCGCGCACGTCTTTCAGCGGGCGAGGGAGCATCTCCTCCCAATACACGGACATCGGCGGGTGGCGCCGCTTCGCGGCCTCGCCGTGGGCGTAGGCGTCGCGCAGCAGCCCGCGCCAACGTCGCTGGCCCATGTCAGGCCGGATGAAGACGAAGGGCCCGAGCCCCATCGGCGTGACCGAGGCGAAGCGGAGCGGGATCGAATGCCGATAGCCGAAGTCGAAGAAGATCAGCAGCCCTTCGCCGGCCAGGTCGGTCTTGTATCCCGTGAGCACGTGGATGAGGTCGTGGAGCCAGCGGTACCGCTCGATCACATACCGCGCGTCGTCGGGCATCTGGTATCGGTCGAAGAACCCGTCACGGTAGATCAGCCCGGCCAGCAGATAGCCCGGCACGCCGCCCGGCTTGCTCATCGCGTCGTGAAAGGCCCGACCGAAGCTGCCCGGCGGCATGCGCGCGAGCGCCACGGGGTTCGAGAGGATCGCCGCGAGGTCGGGCCGCTCGGAGAGGATGCGCTTGCCCGTCGGGTGTTCGCGCATCTGCTCCACCCCGGCCAGCGTCTCGACGCCGGTCGCATAGAGGAGCATGCGAGGCATCTGCTTGGCGCCGCCCTCGGAGACGGGGTTGAGCAGCCAGCGTGCGCCGGCCGCGAGGGCCCGCACGGGATAGCGTTTGGAGAGCGTCGGCGTGCCCATGAGCGATGATGGTCCGACCGCGGCGATGAGGGAGTCAATCGGCCGTCGGGGGGAACGGTGCTCTGCGGCCTCCGAGCGGGCGAGACCGCGCTGCGGCTATTCACCACCGAGGCCAACGTCTACAAGCGCCTCACCCGGGCGCGTGAGGCGCTCCGGGGGGGGGCGCCCCCGACCTCGACACGCCCCCGGACCTCGCGGCCCGCCTCCCCGCGGTGCAGCCGGTGCGGTACCTCCTCTTCAACGAGGGCTACGGCGCCACACAGGGCGACTCGCTCGTACGCCAGGAACTCTGCGAAGAGGCCCTGCGCCTCGGCCACATGCTCCTCGGCCATCCGCAGTGCGACCGACCCTCCACGCGGGCCCTCGCGTCGGCGCCCACGGAGGCCGAACGATCGCTCCTGCGGCGTCGGCCGGAGGACTGCACCGCGGGGGCGGCGACGCCCGGGGACGAGTCCCCGCGGTCGCTCGATCGGACCGGGCACGCGAGGGCGCCAAGGCGGGCGGTCACAGCCCGAGCAGGGTGAGCAGCGCGTGCAGCCGAGCCGAGACCCCGCTCCCGTACGCCCGCCCGCTCTCCTCGGCGACGCGGCGTTCGTCGTCCTCGCGCTGCGAGCGCTCCCAGGCCGCCGGGTCGGCCGCCCACTCGCCCGCGATGCGCTTCGCTTCGACCTCGCGCGCGTCGAGGAAGGCGTCGACCTCCGCGGCCGTGTCGGCCGACGGCAGCTGCCCCTCGGACTCCATCGCGCATGTTACGCAGCGCGGTCCGTCGGCCGTGATGCACGAGTCGTTCACGGGCACGGTCGCCCCGCAGGCCCCGCACGTGACGGTGCCCACGACCACCGCCGTCGGCGCCGCG
>CAIOSS010001264.1 GCA_903860995.1 uncultured delta proteobacterium
GCCCCGGGCTGGGCGCGCTGGGAGGGCCTGGGCGGGTGCTCCCCTCGGAGGGCGAGGCCGGGGACTGCAGGCCCATGGTGGCCATGGATCCGCAGCGCAATCCGGCCGGTCGTCGACGGGCGCGCAGGTCGCGACGGCGACGGTGACGCCGCGCGCCGCCCTACCGCAGGGTGATCGCCACGCCCTGGCTCTCGACCCCGGCGCGGCTCGCGGCGCTCAGCGCCCAGGCGCCCGCCGCGAGGGTGACCGAGCCCGTCGCCGCGGGGACGATACGGTCGATGACGTAGGAGGCGCCCTCGCGGCGGTAGACGACCCAGGCGCGGAGCGAGGCGCGCGCGGGGTGCGAGAGCGCGACGGAGAGGCCCGAGACGGACACCGCGGGGGGCTCGACGCGGTCGCCGCGGCGCGCGCCGAGGGGAGGAGAGAGCGCGGGCGAGGCGTAGAAGGCGCTGCGCAGCATGTCGGCCACGCCCATGCGGTTGGTGCGCAGCTCGTCGATGGTGAAGAACACGTTGCCCCGGGCGCCGCGGGCCCGCTGGGCGCGGGTGAGCTCGACCTGGCGGCGCAGCTCGTCGACGGTCCACGCGCTGGAGGAGCCGAGGCGCGCGAGGCTGGTGCCCGCGAAGATGGAGCGCCCGTCGCGGGTGAGCCCCGCCCACCACTGGATCAGCGTGCCGTAGGCCTGCGCGGTCTGGGTGCTGGGCCAGTAGAGCTGCGGGGCGAGGTAGTCGACCCAGCCGCGGGACATCCAGAGCGGCGCGTCGCAGTAGATGGAGGCGTAGGCGTCGAGGCCGGAGATGCCCGGCGGGGTGCCGGGGCGGTAGATGCCGAAGGGCGAGACGCCGAAGCGCGCGTCCGGGCGGTCGCGGGCGACGGTCTCGCCCACGCGCTGCACGAGGCGGTTGACGTTGTCGCGGCGCCAGTCGCCGAGGGAGAGCGCGCCGCCGCCGGCCCGGTAGCGGTCGTACTGGGCGCCATCGGGGAAGGGCATCCCGGCTTGGGGATAGGGGTAGAAGTAGTCGTCGAAGTGGACGCCGTCGACCTCGTAGCGGGCGACGAGGTCGCGGATGACGTCCACGGCGCGGTCCTGCACGACGGCGCGCGACGGGTCCATCCAGAGCACGCCGTCGTAGGGGACCATCGCCTCGGGGTTCGTCGCCGCGATGTGCGGGCGCACCGAGGTGCCGCTCGCGCTGGTGCGGGCGCGGTAGGGGTTGAGCCACGCGTGCACCTCGACGCCGCGGGCGTGGGCGCGCTCGACGAGCCAGGCCAGCGGGTCCCACCCCGGGTCACCGCCCTGGCGGCCGGTGAGGAAGCGGCTCCAGGGCTCGAGCGCCGAGCGGTAGAGCGCGTCGCCCTCGGGGCGCACCTGGAAGACGAGCGCGTTGAGTCCGTTGCGCGCCGCCACGTCGACGATGCCCGCGAGCTCCGACTGCGCCGCGGCCGCCGAGAGCCCCGTGCGGCTGGGCCAGTCGATGTTGAAGACCGTCGCCACCCAGGCCGCGCGAAACTCCCGCTCGTGCGCCACGCCCACCAGCGTCGGGCCCGCGTCGGCGCCCGCGTCACGGCCCGCGTCGGTGGCCGTCGAGGCGTCGACCCGCGGCGCATCGGGGACGGCGGTGACGTCAGGGATGGTCGCGACGTCAGGGATGGTCGCGGCGTCGGGGATGGTCGCGACGTCAGGGATGGTCGCGACGTCGGGGCCGAGGTCCTGGGCGGCGAGGTCCTGGGCGGCGAGGTCCTGGGCGGCGAGGTCCTGGGCGGCGAGGTCCGTCGGAGCGACGGCGTCGAGGGCGGCGGCGTCGAGGGCGGCGGCGTCGAGGGCGGCGGCGTCCGTGATGCCTTCGACATCGGTGGCGTCGTCGAGCGCGGCGGGGTCGTCGACGTCGCCGCAGGCCGAGAGCAAGGCCGCCATGGCGAGGATCGGGAGCGCGCGCCGCATGGCACCGTGCTTCGCCGACCGGGGGGCCTCCTGGCAAGAGGTCCTGGCCTGATCTCGGGCGAGCAGCACCGCGACGGATCCACATCGCCGCCCCCGACGACGAGCGCTTCGTCCTGGTCGCCGGGTCGCGCTGATCGCGCCGCCGCGCGCCCCGCGGTCGCGCGGCAGCGAGCGGGCTGGGCTAACGTGCAAACATGTCTGGCGACGCTGCACGCACCCTCGACCCGGAGTTTCCCAACCTCGCGCCCGACGTGGTGGCGGGCTACCGCAACGCCCCGGAAACCGTGGTGGCGGAGATCATCGATGGGGCGCTGTCGCTCATGCCGCGACCGCGGCTGCGACACGCCCGGAGCGCGAGCGCCCTGGGTGGCGAGCTGCAAGGCCCCTTTGATCGCGGGCGCGGCGGACCGGGGGGTTGGATCATCCTCGACGAGCCGGCGCTGCACCTCGGGCCGCGGCCGGACGTCGTGGTGCCCGACCTCGCCGGGTGGCGCCGCGAGCGGGTGCCCGTGGGCTTCATGGAGGACGCCGCGGCGACCCTCGCGCCGGACTGCTGCTGCGCGGTGCTGTCCCCCTCGACGGAGGAGGTCGACCGCGGCCGCAAACTGGACATCTACCGCCGCGAGGGCGTCGGCCACGTGTGGCTGGTGTCCCCGACGCTGCGCAGCGTCGAGGTGCTGCGCCGCCACGATCTTGGGTGGCTGCTGGTGGCGACCTTCTGGGGCGACGCCGTGGTGCGCGCGGAGCCCTTCGACGCGGTGGAGCTCGACCTCGCGGGGCTCTGGGCGCCGTAGCGAACAGAGGGCGCCAGGCGACCGCGCGGATGCTCCCCAGCAACACCTGCCGTGGGCGCTGCGCGGCTGCGACGGTCTACGGAACTACGGAGCGACGACCTCGGCATCGGGCGCTGTTGGGGTCACCTCCAGGATCGAGCGGGCGGACGCGTCGAGGGGTCGGAGGGAGGGCGCGCCGGCGGCGGAGTCGTCGGTCGCGACGGCGAGGTCGACGTGTCGGAGCAGGCGCTCCGGGGTCACGATGAGCGTGCGATCGCGCCAGGGTGCGCGGGTCGCCATGGCGAGCACCCGCTTGTCGCGCGTGAGCAGCAGGTGCGCCTCTGCCTCCCACGCCAGCGCGAGGAACTTCTGGTCGTCGCCGTCGCGGCACTGCGGCAGCGCCAGCGCGGCCTCGCGCAGCGCAGGGTCGGGCTCGGCGAAGGGCTCACTCCGCGCGCGGTAGTCGACGAGGAGTCGTGCCTGTCGGTCGGCCGTGAGCCCGAGGTCGGGGAGGCGCAGCACCCGCGCGAGCTCGTCGAGGGTCGCCTCGCGGGTGAGCAGCGCGGCGCGGCGGCTCTCCAGCCAGTCCAGCAGACCCACGAGGCGCGGGTGCTGGTAGTGCCATAGCGACAGCACCGCGTTGGTGTCGAGCACGACGCGCAGCGGCGCATCACCGGGCGGCAGCGGGAGGGGGGCGGGCTTCATGGGTGGACGCGTCGCGACGATGGCACGGACGCCACCGGTAGCGAACCCGCCGCGCCCGGGGGACGCGTGCGCTACGCTCGCGGCCCGTCGCTCGCCCCCCCCGGGCGCCCCCCCGGGCGCCCCCCCCAGGACACCAGTGATCTCCGCCGCCCATTTCATCCTCGATGTGCGCGACCAGGAGGCCAGCCGGCGCTTCTGGGAGCAGTGCCTCGGTCAGCCGCCCGCGCTGCACGTGCCGGGGATGACGGAGTTCCGTCTGCGCGAGGGGGTGGTGCTGGGGCTGATGCCCGAGCGGGGCATCCGCGTGCTGCTCGGCGAGCGGCTGCCCGACCCCGCCGCCGCCGCGGGCGTGCCGCGCGCGGAGCTGTACCTCGTCGTCGACGACCCGGCCGAATCGCTCGCGCGCTGCCTCCGCGCCGGGGCGTCGCTGTCGAGCGAGGTGCTGCCGCGCTCGTGGGGCCACCGCGCGGGGTACTGCCTCGACCCCGACGGTCACGTGATCGCCTTCGCGAGCGTGGGCACCGGCGCCCGGAGGGCCCTCGTCAGCCCCGAGGGTCGACCGCGTCGCGCAGGGCCTCGCCCAGGAGGTTGAAGCCCACCACGGTCAGCAGGATCGCCAGGCCCGGCACCAGCGTGAGCCGCGGCACGGCGCGGGTGAGCGACTCGGACTGTTGCAGCATCGAGCCCCACGAGGCCGCCGGGGGGACCACCCCGACGCCGAGGTACGAGAGCGAGCTCTCGGCGACGATCATCCCGGCGACCTGCGACGTGGCGATGACGATCACCAGCGGGACGACGTTGGGCAGCAGGTGCCGGGTGATGATCCGCAGGTGCGAGGCGCCGAGCGCGCGCGCGGCGAGGACGTAGTCGAGCTCCTTGAGCTGGAGGGTCTTGCCGCGGATCTGCCGGGCCATCGAGGGCCACGCGAGGGCCGCCAGCACGACGAAGATCACCCACAGGTCGGGGCGGTCGATGATCTTGTTGAGCGTCATCACCACCAGCAGAAACGGAAACGACAGCAGCGCGTCGACGAGGCGCATGAGCACCGTGTCGGTCCAGCCGCCGAAGTACCCCGCGAGCAGCCCGATGAGGGTGCCCACCAGCACGATGAGCCCGGTGGCGGCGAAGGCGACGGTGAGCGACACGCGGGCGCCGTAGAGCAGCCGCGAGAGCTCGCAGCGGCCCACCACGTCGGCCCCGAGGGGGAACTCCCGCGTCGGCCCGATGGGCACGCCCTGCGTGGTGAGCGTGCGGCCCTTGAAGGGCAGGTTGGGGTCGTGCGGCGCGAGCAGCGGGGCGAAGAGCGCCGCCGCCACCGCGAGGATCACCAGGATGAGGCCGACCCGCGCGCCGCGGTTGCGACGGAAGCGGGCCACCGCGCGAGGATCAAGGATTGCTGCCATGGGGCGGCCGCGACGATACACCGTCTCCCCACGCGCTCAGCGCCGCTCCGTATCGCGCCGCCGCCCCGGCCCGGTCGGGCTTGCCGCTCGGCAGCGCCGCGATCGCGTCCACCCTCGCCAGCAGCCGCGGGCGCTTGAAGCCCGCGAGGCGCCCCCGGGTGTGCTCCGCCAGCGCCGCCCGCCACGCGGCCTCGTCGGTGACGTCACCCCGCGCCACCACCGCCGCCGCCACACGCTGGCCCCATACCGGGTCGGGTAAACCGAAGACCAGCGCCGCGGCCACCGAGGGGTGCGCCTCCAGGCACTGCTCGACCTCGACGGGGTAGACGTTCTCGCCGCCCGTCACGACCAGGTCGGTGCGCCGCGCGTGGATCGACAGCACCCCGCCCGGGTCGAGCGACCCGAGGTCGCCCGTGTCGAAGTACTCCCCGTCCACCAGCGGGCCCTGGCCCCAGTACCCGCGCATCCGCATCGGCCCGCGCACGGTGATGCGACCCACCGCCCCGGTCGCGACGGCCGCTCCATCGTCGTCCACGAGGCGCAGCTCGACCCCGGGGAGGGCCCTCCCCACGCCGCGCTGCGCGGCCGGCTCGCGGGTGGGCGTCTGCGTGGCCACCTGCGAGCACATCTCGGTCATCCCGTAGGTGGCGAGCGCCCGCACGCCCCGCGCCGCGCTCTCGGCCAGCAGCTCCGGGGGGCACGCCGCGCCGCCCACCAGCAGCGCCCGCGCCCGCGCCAGCACGTTGTCCCGGTCGGCCTCCAGCAGCGCCCGCAGCATCGTCGGGACCACCGACACGAGGGTCCCGCCCGCGCGCACGGCGTCGAGCACGGCGCCGGCGTCGAAGCGCGGCAGCAGCACCACCGGGCGCCCCGCCCGCAGGCACCGGGTGAGCACCGAGAGCCCGCCCACGTGGGCGATCGGCAGGGCGGCCACCCAGCGGTCGGGGTGCTCCCAGCCGAGGTTGCGCTCGCTCGCGGCGGCGCTCGCGGCGAAGGCCCCGTGGGTGAGCACCGCGCCCTTCGGGCGCCCGGAGGTGCCCGAGGTGTAGATCACCGCGAGGGGGTCGCCCAGCTCGCAGCGCGGGAGCGCGGGCCAGCGGCGGTTTACACCGTCCAGTAAGAGCGCGTCGACCGCGGCGTCGTCGAGCGCGAGCGCGACCTGCGCGTCGTCGATGATCGCCCGCGCCTCCGGCTCCGTCAGCCGCGGGTGCACCAGCACGGCGGTCACCCCCGCGATGGCCATCCCCAGCAGCGCCGCCACCGTCTCCGCGCGGTTGCTCCCGCGCAGGGCCACCCGGTCTCCCCGTTGCACGCCGCCCGCCCTCAGCGCCGCGACGAAGCCCCCCATGCGCGCGTCGAGCTCGCCGAAGGTCCACGCCCGCCCGTCGGCGAGGAGGGCCGCCTCGCCGCGCCTCCGCGGCCGCACCCGCGCGAAGGGGCTGGCGCTCACCGCAGCACCCCGAGGCCCAGCCCCCCGCCGGTCGCCCGTCGCGCCCACGGCCCCTGCGCCTGCGGCACCGGCACCGCCGGCCACGCGTCCAGCCCCGGGTGCCGGTCGAGCCCGCAGGCCCACACCCCCGGCACCGAGCGCGCCAGCTCGCACGCTGCTGCCAGCGCCACCGGGCCATCCAGCAGGTGCGTCACCACCACGCCCAGCCCCAGCGCCCCGGCGGCCACCGCCGCCTCCCGCGCGGCCATCCACCCCAGGGCCATCGGCTTCAGCACCACCGCCGCGCAGCCCCGCCGGGCGTCCGCGTCCGCCAGGAAGCGCGCCCGGTGCCCGGCGTCGCTCAGCGCCTCGTCCGCCGCCCACGGCACCGCCCGCTCGCCCAGCGCGAACACCTCCGCGCCCGCGCAGGGCTGCTCGACGTACGCCACCCCCATGCCCGCCAGCGCGTCGAGCCGGCGCCGCGCCTCGTCCAGGGTCCACGCCCCGTTGGCGTCGAGCCGCCACGTCACCCCGGCGAAGCGCTCCCGCAGCCGCGCCAGAACCTTACGCTCATGGGTAAAGTCGCCTCCGCCCGCCTTCAGCTTGAGCACCTCGAAGCCCCGCGCCACGGCCTCCGCGCAGCGCGCCTCGATGTCCTCGTCGCCGAGCGCGCCCGGCTGCGCGTTGCACGCCACCGCCGCCGCGTCCCGGCCCATCACGGCCGCGACCGACACCCCCTCGCCGCTGGCCCCACAGGTCGAGCAGCGCGACCTCCACCGCGCAGCGCGCCGACGGCAGCGCGTCCAGCGTCGGGAAGCGCCGCAGGGTCTCGGCCACGTCGTCGGTCGCCTCGCCCAGCCGGGGGATCACGTCGACCAACGCCTGGGTCACCGCGGCCAGCGTCTCCGCGGAGTGACCCGCCAGCGGCGAGGCCTCGCCCTGCCCGGTGTGGCCCTCGTCGTCGACCAGGGTCAGCAGCAGCCCCTCGCGCCGCGCCGACGGGCGCGCCGCGGCGCCCGATGGGCGGCCGAGCGCTCCCTCGTAGCGGCGCAGCGAGCGCGACCGGAGGCGGGCGCTCACGGGCGGGCGCCTGTCTGCCACGGGTCTTCAACCCATTCGCTACGGACGCCTCGACCCGCTGCCGGACCGGGGTTGGTCGCGTCCCGCGCCTGCACCCCGGGCAAGCGAAGGCAGGCGCCCCTGACGGGGCTTCCGGAGGCGATGAACAACCCTGATTCCAGGGTCGCAGCGTCCGAACCCGGTGTGACGATGCGGCTTGCACATCGTCCTTCCGAAAGCCCCCCTTGCGGGGGCGCCTGCTTTCGCTTGCCCGGGGTGCAGGCGCGGCACGCGACCAACCCCGGTCCGACGACGCCCACCCTCTACTGCCCCGCCCCGCCGAGCGAGCGGCGCAGCTCGCCCGTGGGCACGAAGGCCCGGCCGTCGACGGTGAAGCCCGCGCTGTCGTCGCCGCGCAGCAGGATCACCGCGCGCTGCGTGAGGTCGGCGGTGTCGAGCTCGCCGCCCACCGCGATCGCCACGGTGGCACCGTCGGCGCCCACCCAGCCGCCGACGCCGTGCAGCGTCGCGGGCGTGAGCGAGCGCGCCCGGAAGGAGCGCAGCCCGTCGGTGTGCATCGTCTGCCCGCTGACCCCGACCAGGAAGGCGTTGGCGTCGTCGGCGAACCAGACGCCGTTCCAGCCGCGGGCGTCCTCGAAGCCGCGGGGCTGCCACGCCAGGCCGTCCTGGCCGGTGCCCAGGAGCACCACGCCGGTGTTCTGTCCCCCGACGGCCCAGCACGAGGTGCCCTGGCAGCTCACCGTGAAGAGCCGGTTGTCGGAGCCCTCGATGCGCGTCGGGTCGAGGGCCGTGGCCGCGCCGTCGACCACGCGAAACGCCACGCCGCGCTCGCCGACCACCACGAGCTGCCCGTTGGAGCGCGCGGAGACCTTGTACAGGTTGACCTCGCGCGCCTCGGGGGGGACCTCTACCCGCGTGAAGGCGCTGCCGTCGTAGCGCACCAGCACCCCCTTCGGCCCGGTGGGCGAGGCGGAGCCCCCGACGAACCAGGTCACGTTACCCACCTGGGTAAAGCCCCAGTAGGTGGGCTCGCCCTCGGGGAAGCTCAGGCCCGTCGCGACGGCCTCGCAGCCGACCCCATCGCGGTAGCGCACGACGCGGCCGCGCTCGCCCGCGGCCCACGGGGCGCCGTCGACCGGGGCGGTCCACCAGAGGACCGCGTCGGCCGAGCAGAGGGTGGTGAAGGTGCCGGGGTGGCGGTAGACGAGGAGGCGCCCGGCGGACTGGGACTCGAGGCGCGCCGGGTCGACGCCGACGAAGCCGCCGGAGAGGTACGCGCGGCCCCCGCGGGGGTCGCCGTAGACCGAGAGCAGCGAGCCGCCCGGGAGGCCGTCGACGGCGACGCGGAAGAGGTCGGGCCGGGTGTCGGCCTCGGGGGCGTCGGGGCCGCACGCGAGCGCGAAGGCCGCGGTGGTGACCGCGAAGGCGGCGGTGACGATGGACTGCCAGGTCTTCATTGGGGGGGGTCTAGGGTGCATACGCGTTGAGCGTCCATGCGTCGACGCTGGCGCAGACCTCACCCCCGCTGCCGCGCGCCCCTCTCCATGAATGGAGAGTGGCTGCGATCACCTGACAGTTCGTCGTGAAACGCAGTCGTTCGGTGAGCCACTCTCCATTCATGGAGAGGGGCGCGCGGCAGCGGGGGTGAGGTCTGCGCCAGCGTCGACGCATGGACAGCGATCGCCTATGGGTGGGGTGGAGGGTCGCGACGGGTGTTCTAGCGCCGCGCGAGCTCGGCGCGGAGGTGGTGGATGCGCTCGCGCAGCGGGGCGATGAAGTCGAAGCTGATGGTGCGCATCTGGCCCTTCATGGCGCGGGTGGCGTGCCACTTGGAGAGGGCGAGGCGGGCGGCGGTGGCGATGAGCTCGCCGCGCAGCCGGCCCTGCGGCCCGGAGCGGGCGCGAAACTGCCCGAAGGCCGAGCCGACGAGGGCGAGCTCGTCGCGGGAGAGGGTGCCGATGAGCACCTCGTCCTGGAGGTACTCGCGGATGATGCGCCCGCGGCGCAGCACGAGCGCGAAGACCATCGCCAGGAAGGCCAGCACGAAGAGGAACCACAGCGGCAGGAGGAGGAGCACCAGCGGCACCTGCAGGGCGGTGGAGAGCACGGCGGCGCCGTTCCAGATGGCGTGCAGGAGCACCGCGGCGGCGTAGCCCAGGAGGGGATAGAGCCAGCGGGCCCACGGGCTGGTGCTCTCGCGCGAGAGCCCGAAGCCGATGCCGGTCATGGAGGTGAAGAGGGGGTGGGCCCACGGGGTGACCACGCCGCGCAGGATGAAGATGCTGGTGAGGTCGACGGAGGCGTGACCGGTGCCCGCGCGGGCGTAGTAGACGACGTTCTCGACGGCGGCGAAGCCGAGGGCGGCGAAGGTGGCGTAGATGATCCCGTCGATGACGCCGTCGAACTCGCGGCGCCAGAAATAGAACATCCCGAAGAGGCTCAGGGCCTTGAAGAACTCCTCCACGAGGGGCGCGCACACGGCGGCGCCGACGGCCTCGCCCGCGACCGCCGACACCACGGAGTTGATGGGCGCCGAGAAGCCGCACGCGCCGAGGGCGCCCCAGGTGAAGACCAGCGCGAGGGCCCAGGTGGGCTCCGGGTCGTACCGGTCGAGCAGGCGGGGCACGGTCATGTAGACGAGCACCGCGGGGAAGGCGAGCGCGGCGCCGTAGGCCATGGCCGTGTAGGCCCCGATGGGGTCGCGGCCGAAGAGCGGCGGCACCAGGAAGACGGCGTGCAGCAGCAGGCCCCCGAGGACGGTGCCCAGGGTGAAGAGCACGAGGCCCACCATGCGGCGCGAGCGCTCGGGGTCGATGGCAGCGGAGAGGACCATGGGAGGGGTTGCGCGGACGATACCTCAGCCGGGCCCTCGCGAGGTTGGCCCGCTGCGTCAGCGCTCGCCTGCGCTCGACGGGCAGACTCCCGCCACCCGGAGGTGACTACAGGTTCTCGCTTACGGTACCTGCGCCGCCATGGCACTCGACCCGGCGGAACCCGGCTCCCTGGAGCCCGGACCTTGAGCCGCCGCTCAAGAGTCTGCTGATCGCCATCGTGCGCCACGTCCCGCGCGAGCAGGCGCTCGCGGTGGGCCAGGAGGCCGCCTACGCCTTCGTGGCGCTGGCGCGCGCGACGCCCGAGCCCGACACCGCCGCCGAGCTCATCGCCCACGGCACCGTCGACGGGCAGCCGGCCGCGAAGGCCCCGGTGCGGGCGATCAAGGCGAGGGCCAAGGCCCTGCGCGCGGCGGCCCCGAAGAGCCCGGCGCAGCGGGCGAAGGCGAGGGCCGACGCGGCGATCGCGAAGGGCGTGAAGGCGCTGCTGAAGGGCGCCGGGGTGCCGCCGACGGGGGTGACCGTCGTGCGCGACGAGGTGCGCGTGGTGCTCTCGCGCGCCGCTGCCGTAGCCCCACTTGTTGACGGTGGGGGGGGGCCGGCGCGCGGAACGCGCGGTCAGGTCAGCGGTTGGCAGCGAGGTCCCGGACGCCACCTTCCCATGATGCCTTTTCCCCCGGAGCCAGCGCGCGCACCACGATGCGCGCGTCGCTCCTACACGACGGGGCCTTCGCCGTTGAGCCCGAATTGTTCGGTCAGCTCGGCCCAGATTTCGGGCGCGCAGTTGCGCTCCACGATGGGTCGCAGCCGACGCCACAGCGTCGGCGAGCAGGCATGCTGCAGGCCCCATGCGAAGACACGGGTGGCCACCCTCGCGGGCTGCTCCGCCGAGCCATGCGCGCTCAGCATGCGCACCACCCAACCGATGTACCAATCGAAGTCGGGCAACCGCTCGCTGGGCACCAGCACCCGATCGTGCAGCACGCGGGCGCGCGCCTGCGGGCTGTCGGCGGTCTTCATGGTCAGCGGCATCATCACCTGCTCTTCGTGCGTGAGGTGAGCCAGGTGGTCTTCCCTCCAGGTTGACCAGGCGCTGCGCTGCGCCGCCGTGTCCGCGGTCGTGAGCGTGGCGTCGACGGCGGCGGCGAGCCTCGTGTCCTCGCGATGCTCATGCGGAATGTTCGCCGAAGTGATGGCGCCGGCGCCCACCTCGTCAAGCAGGCCGAACATGGCGTCGTCCTCCATGGCCATGTGCACGGCCAGGGCACGATGGAAGGTCGTCCACTCGTCGCGGAACGCGGCCACGTCGCCCGCGTCGAGGGCGAGCTGCTGCAGTTGGATGCTCGAGCGCAGGGCCTCGTGGGCATTGCGCATGATGGCGAAGGGCATGGGCCGGGGCTGCTCGGCGTTGCCGCCGGGGGGCGAGATTTTTGTATCGGACATGGTTTTCCCAGTGGGCTGTGAGGTGAGGAGGACCTTCGGAGGGCGCGCCCGTACAATGTGCACAGCCCCGGCGTACAGGATTCGACGTCGCACGCGATGCCGTATAGAGGCGAGGAGAA
>CAIOSS010001265.1 GCA_903860995.1 uncultured delta proteobacterium
CCACGACACGGTCATCGCCGAGCAGCATCTGGGCGAAGGCGGCCAGGACGAGCCACTGGCGGCCGTCGTCGGGGGTCGCTTTGAGCTCCGCCGCGAAGCGCGCCGCGGGCTCCCGGTCGCCGGCGAGCAGCCGGGCGACCACGTCGGGCAGCCGCGCCATCAGGGCCTCGTGGGCGCGGTCGGCGGTCGCCGTCATCGAGCTCGTTCTGCCCCGCGCACCGCCCGCGCGCCCGCTATGAGCGCCTCGCGGGGAGGCGTGGGGTGGAGGAAAATACTCGACGCACAGGGTATCACGCCACGGCGTCGCGATGCGCCCGCTACTGGTCGCCTTCTTGGTCGCGTTCGCGCTCGCGCTCGCTCTGGCGCTGCCGCTGCTGGCGCGGGCGTCCTCGCGTCGGGAGGGCTTCGCCGCGGCGCCCGTTCCCGCCAAGCCCGTCACGGTCACGGTCTGGTGGGACCCCTATCTCAAGACGGTGACGCTGAAGAACCTCCCGAAGAACGCCGCTGTCGTGACGCTCACGGTGATGGGTAAGTCCGTCACGCTCGTGAAAGACACCGAAGGGGTGAAAGACACCGCCGGGGCCTTGAGCGGGGGCTTCGACGGGGCGGACCCCCCGCGTCAATTGGTCCTCAAGTACACCGTGGGTTCCATGAGATATACGAAGTTCCCGCCCGTGGTCCGGAACGACACGACGCCCAAGCCGAAGGCGGTGACGCCCGTGGGGCGGCAGAAAGCGGTCGCGAACAAGGTGATCGCCCCTAAGTTCACGGCGGTGGCGGTCCCGGTGGCGGCGGCCCCGGCGGCCTCGGCGAGGGCGGTCTCGTCGGGGTCCTCGGTGGCGGCCCCGGCGGCCTCGGCGAAGGCCGCGGTGGTCCCGGCGGCGGTCCCGGCCGCCCCGAAGCCCGCCTACTACGCCACGCACAGCCCGCGCCTGCGCCTGCTCATGCTCAGCCCGCCCGTGGACTCCACGGTGTCGAGCATCGCTTGGATGACGGTGGACGGCACCAGGTACGAAAAAATCAAGGATCTGGTGCCGCGCATCTCGGCCAACGGCACCCTGTTCCTGCCGTGCGGCGCCGCCCTGCCCGTCGTCACCGTCAACGGCGCGAACTGCCCGGTCGCCACCGAGGACGTGGCGGTGTCCACGACCGCCACCCAGTTCAGGGTCCTGATGCCCCCCCTGCTGCGGTGGACCAGCGCGCCGCTGTTCGAGCCCGCGGCGCGGGTCGGGGCGGAGCCGGACGGGGCGCTGGTGTGGGACCTCAAGGACCGTCTGGGCGTGGCGGTGACCGTGCTCAACACGGCCCTCAAGGTGGCGTGGAAGGGTGTGGTCTCGGACGCCACCCCCTACTCCGGCGCGGAGTTCGACACCGGGGCGATCGCCGCGCTGCGCCTCGACTTCGGCGCCGACAAGAGGAAGACGCTCAGCATATGCAAGGGGGACCGCTGGCGCTTGCAGCAGGGCACCGCTTCCGCTAGGTCGCCGCCGCTGATGGACCAGGACTGGCCCAAGGGCTACTACACCGGCGAGACCGTGGCCTCGGTGCGCGCCAAGAGCCGGGGCGGCAAGCTGTACGTCGCGGTGAAGACGGCGCACAACCTCTACGAGCTGGACTGGGACAAAGGGTACACCTGGTACAATGTGGATACTGGCACGACGCTTGAGTACGCGGAGGCGCCGCGCTGGACGCTGAGCGTGCGCTCCTGCCCCGAGGCGGACGTGTTGGGTATCGGAAAGGGGGTCCCCGTGGCCGTCGACAAGGACAGGTTCGTGGCGACGCAGGGCGGCAAGACCTGGAACGGGACGGGGGCGTCGTTCTCGGTCGTCGGGGTGGCGGCGGCGGTAGAGGATACGTGCGTCGCCCGGGTCGCCGACAGCCCCAAGACACCGACCGACCCCGCCGTGCGGACCCTGCAGTCGCTGCTCGCGACCCCCGGGAACCCGTCCCAGACGAGCGTCATCTCCCTGACCCTGGACTTCGCGGGGTTCGGCGGGTCCGTGACGTACAGGATCGGCGACCCCTGGGGGCTGGGGGAATCCGATTCCCTGTGGGCGCACCCCAGGACCTTTCCCGCCGGGACGGGCAGCACGTCGACGAGCAAGATCGCGGCCGTCGTCATAGAGGCGATCCCGTTCAACGGCTCCTACGCGTTCTACACGGGGGTCAACTTCACGGTGTGGGTCGAGTACACCGACCCCGGGCAGCCCCTGAAGCGCCACAGCCGGTACATTGCCACATCGAACCTGACCGCGCACAACGCCGGGACCCTCGACAAGCCCTACACGCACGACTTCGGCGACAACAACCCCTGGTATTGGTCGCAACAGGGCGGCGGGTTTAGGTACGAGGCCTTCCACGCGGCGTACCACGCAGCCAAGGGCGTGCGCCTGTTCTCGGACAACTTCTCGACCGTGACGGTCATGCTGTCGGCCACCGCTGCGGGCGCCATCACCAAGCCCGCGAACCTGCCGGAGATCACCCAGGCGACGACTGCCTCGCGGAGGACCCCGACCGACGACTTCGTCTTGGCCATCGACCCCGACGCCAAGGTGGTGCCGTGGCTGAA
>CAIOSS010001266.1 GCA_903860995.1 uncultured delta proteobacterium
GCGCGGGTCATCGGGCTGGCCGCCGCGTCGCTGGTGCCCGGCGCCTGGGACGGGGACGGGGACGAGCTCTCTCCGTCGTGGCTGCGCGCGGAGGGCGAGCGGGCTCTGACGGCGCTGCTCACGCATCAGTCGCCGATCGGCGGATTCGGGGAGTGGAACGCCGAGGCCGAGAGCGGGTCAACGACGCTGTTCGCGTTCGAGGCGCTCCTCGCGGCGAAGCGTGCGCGCTGGACCGTTCCGCCGACGGGGCTCTCCGCGGCGACCGCACGGGTCGCGGCGATGACCCGCCGGGACGACGGCGCGCGCGAGGTCGGGCTCTCGATCGACGAGCGCGCGTGGGCCGCGATGTTGCTCCGGGCCGCCGACGCGCCGGTGCACGACCTCAACGAGCTGCACGACCGCCGGGACCTGATGAGCCCTTTCGGTCGCGGGGCCCTCGCGCTCGCGATGCCGACCTATGACCTCCGGGCCTCGTCCCTGGTCACCTCCGCGGTGCGACAGCTCGACGCCAGCCGCCAGGGGCCCCGCCCTGGGTACCGCTGGTACGTCGGAGAGGCGCGGGTGCGCGCGACGCTCCTCACCGCCGCGACCGTGCACGCCGTCGACCAGGTCGGGGCCCTCTCGGCGTCGCTCTCCGCGCTGCGCGACGACCAGGGCGACGGCACCTGGCGGGACGCGTTACAGACCGCGGCCGCCCTCGATGCGCTCGCGCGGGCCTCGCTCCGATGCGCCGCGGACGCGCCGCTGCGGGTCGCCGTGACGGTGGGCGCGACCCCGGTGCGCGCGCTGTCTGCGTCGCGCTCGATCGCCCGCTTCCGCGTGGCGAGCGGGGCCGCCGCGGAGTCGCTGCGTGTGCAGGGCGCGGTGCCGCTGTTCTTCGCCGTCGAGGCGGTTCGCGATGTAGCGCTGGGACCGGCGGATGGCGTCGCGCGCGGCCGAGGGGTGAGCCTGCACCGGGTGCTGGAGACGGCGGAGGGTGGCACGCTCGCCGACGGGGCGACCGTGCGTGTAGGCGACCTCGTACGCGTGCGGTTGTTCGTGCACTCCGAGGCAGGTACCCCCTCGGTGATGAGCCTCCGCGATCCGGTGGGAGGTGGCTTCGAGCCCGTCGACGCCGCCTTCGAGACGACGCCGCGCGAGGAGGTGCTCTCCCTCGTCGGGGCCGGGCCCGCCGACGACGCGACGGACACTCGGGTCTTCTACGCGCTGCGGTCGGTGGAGCAGGTGGTGCACCGCGCGCTGCGACCGCAGGGGGTGGTGTACCGCCTCGGCGAGGGTCAGGGGCTGCGCGAGTTCACCTTCGCCGTCCGCGCCACCACGCCGGGGACCTTCCTGCTCCCGCCGGCCACGATCGACGCGCGCTTCGACCCGGGCGTCATCGCCCGCAGCACCCTCACCCACCTCGCGGTGGTGCGGTGAAGCGTTCCCTGGTCATCGCGGCGACGGCCCTGGCGGCGTGGATCCTCGCCGGCGCCGCGATCGACCAGGGCGCGCGCCTCGACCGCCAGCGCTTCGCCGTGCCCGACGCGCCGCGGGTGGTCACGGACCGGGAGGGTGAGGTGATCCAGGTCGTGCGCGGCGGCGGGGTGGACCAGCGCTGGGTGAGCCTCGGCGCAGTCTCCCCGCACCTCGTCATGGCGTTGCTCGCCGCCGAGGACCAGCGCTTCTACTCCCACCGCGGCGTCGACCTCCGGGCGAGCGCTCGGGCGGTGCTCGACGCGGTGATCCCGTGGCGACGGCGCACCGGGGCCTCCACCATTACGCAGCAGGTCATCAAGCTCACCCACGGGCGCCCGAGCGGGCTCTGGAGCAAACCCTTCGAGGTGGTCCGGGCGCTCGCCCTCGAGCGTGCCGTCAGCAAGGACGAGATCCTCCTCCAGTACGTCAACCGCGTGCCGTTCGGGCACAACGTGGTCGGCGTGGCGCGGGCGTGCGAGGTGTTCCTCGGCCGGGGCCCGGGCGCGGTCACGCTGGCCGAGGCCGCCCTGCTCGCGGGGCTGCCGCAGTCGCCTTCCCGCCTCGACCCGGCCCTGCACCTGCGCCGTGCAGTGGCGCGGCGGGACCGGATCCTGCGGCGAATGCGGGACGCAGGGTTCATCGACGAGCGCGCCCTGGTCGAGGCCCTGGCGGCGGCGCCGCGGTGGGCGACGGGGGTGCATCCCCGCGGGGCCGAGCGCTTCGTCGACGCGCTCCTGCGCACCGAGCCTAGTGGAGATGGCGCGCTGCCGCGCGGCTCTCTCGACGCGGGGCTTCAGCGCGAGGCCGCGGCGCTGATGGCCGGAACCGTAGGACGGTGGCGGGCGCGCGGCGCGCGCAACGGCGCGGCGGTCGTGCTCTCCAACCGGACGGGCGAGGTGCTCGCCTACGTGGGCGCGGCCGACCCGACCGGACCCGGTGGGGCGCTCGACCTCCTGCGCGCGCCGCGGCAGCCGGGCTCGACGCTCAAGCCCTTCGTCTACAGCCTGCTCTTCGAGCGCGGCGCGACGCCCGCCACCCTGCTGGCGGACGTCCAGGTGCCGCTGCGGGGCGCCCGTGGGGAGACCGCCGAGGCCCGGGACTACGACGGCCGCGAGCGAGGACCGGTTCGCGCCCGCGATGCCCTCGCCTCGTCGCTGAACCTCGCCGCACTGGACGCCGCAGCGCAGGTCGGTGCCGCGGCCATCCTCGATGAGCTCCGCGCGCTCGGCATCAACGTCCCGGGAGACGCGCGGCAGTACGGCCCGGGCGTGGTGCTCGGAGGGCTGGACGTGAGCCCTCTCGCCCTGGCCCACGCCTACCTGACGCTCGCGCGGCAGGGTTCCCGCGTGCCGCTCTCCTGGGCCGCGCGCGCCGATGGGCCCACTGCGCGAGCGGTGATGGGCGCTGCGGGCGCGGCCATGACCTGGGACGTGCTCAGCGACGAGGCGGCCCGCGCGCGCGGCTTCGGTCGTTCGCTGCGCGATCTCGCCCCGCAGGCGCCCTTCGCGCTCAAGACCGGGACCTCCAGTCGCTGGCGGGACGCGTGGTGCGCCGTGGCCGACCGCCGGTTTACCGTGCTCGTATGGCTGGGGGACCCGGCGGGCGCGCCGATGGCCGGGGTCTCGGGCTTCGAGGCGGCCGCGCCCGCAGCGGTGCGCCTGCTCTCGCTCGCGCGCGAGTCGCTCCCCGGCTGGGTCGCGTGGGATCCGCCACCCGCCAGGGCGGCGACCAACGACGCGGCGCCGGTCGCGACCCCCTCGCTCGATGCCCGCTACGCCGCGTGGATCGAGCGCGCTCGTCCTGCGCACCTCACCGTCACCGAGACGGCTCCGTCCGTCGTGCGGGTCCTCGATCCGCAGCCCGGGCGCACCCTTCTCCTGGCGGGCGCTGCGGGCGCGATCCCGTTGCGCGCGACCCGCTGCGGCGAGGCAGAGGCGCTGCGCTTCATGGTCGATGGCGCCGCGCTCCGGGACGCCGCATGGACGGCGCCCGCGGGCTCGCACTCCATCGTGGCTTGCTGCGCCGCGCGCTGCAGCGCCCCGGTCGGGGTCACCGTAGAGCGTCGATAGCGCACTCTTTGCGCGCTTGTCGTGCCTGGGACTACCGTCCGCGGTGATGCGCGCGCTGAGATCGCTCCTGTGTCTCCTGGTGGGCTGTGGCGCCCGGACGCCCCTCGTTGACTCCGACGCGGCCGCCGACGTCGCGGCACCCATCCTCGATCGGCCGGCGCCGGTCGACCTCGGAGGACCGACCCTCGATGTGGGCGTCGATCGGCCGGCCGTCGACGTGCCCGCCCTCGTCGATCGCCCGCTGCCGCCGTCGGATCGTCCGGCGTTCTGTGGCGATGGGGTGCTCGGCCTCGGTGAAGAGTGCGATCGCGGGGCGGACAACGGGCCGACGGACGCCTTCACCCTGTCGCAGCCCGGGAGGCCGGCGGTCGTGGTGCGCCCCCTCGTGCGGTCGCTCTCGGCGACGGCGCTCTTTCGTTACGAGTCGGCGAGCGCGCACACCGGATTCGAGGACGTCGGGCTCGCGAACCACATCCTCTACGTCGATGGCGCGACCGGCACGTTGAGCCTTGTGTTCGTCGCTGGCCGCGACGGTGACCTGGGGCTCACGCCCCCGCAGCCCGACGGGAACCTCCAGATCAACTGGTCGGGCGTGCCGACCGGCGCCTCGGTCGCCGTCTCGGACGACGAAGACGAGTTCCGCTCGGTGGGCGGCGGGCGCTTCGAGGGGCGCTGGACGTTCCAGGACAACACCGACGGCGGTGCGATCCAGGGGCTCGCCTGGGACCAGGCGTGGCGCATCACCGCACAGACCCTGCGCACGGACGGGGTCACCCGGGTGCGCTTCATCGGCGCCGACGGGGCGCCGCGCGTTCTCACGCTTCGCGACGACGTGGTGATCACGCACCGGGTCGGCGACCTGTGCCGCGAAGACTGCCGCCGCTCCCGCTGCGGCGACGCCCAGCTCGACGCGGGAGAGCGCTGCGACGACGGCAACATCGTCAACGGCGACGGCTGCTCGTCCGACTGTCAGCGCTTCAACTGATCGCTACCGCGCGAGCACCGACAGCACGCCCTGCACCAGCGCCAGGTCGCGGCTGACTCCGACGCTCGGGTCGACCGCCAGCACCTGGCCGTAGAGCTGAAGCTGCCGCGCTCGCACCGCCTGCTCCGCGGGGCTGGCGCTGCGGGCGAGCGTCTCCCATTCGGCGGTGAGCTGCGCCGCGAGCCAGTCGAGCTGGGCCGGGTCCGCGGGCTGCGGGTCGTCGGCGACGCGGGGCGCGGTGAGAAGGCGGTACAGCCGGAGCTTCTCCTGGGCGCGCACGCGATCGGCGGGAGAGGGCGCCGCGGCGCTGCCCGCGTATCGATCGCGGAGCGCGCCGAGCTCGCGCTGCAGCCGCGCGACGACGGGCGCGACGACGTCGCGGGCCAAGAGCTTCGCGAACGCCAGCGACGCGCGCGGGGCCACCTGGTCGGCGACCCCCATGCCGAAGCGCGTGGAGGGTGGGGCGTCGTCGCGTCCGAGCGCGCGCAGGCGCTCGACGTCAGCGCGCAGCGGGTCGAGGGTCGCCAGCGCGACCGGTGCGCGGCCGTTGACGCTCGCCGTGAAGGAGCGGTCGAATCGCCGGAGGGCGTCGTGGTTCTCGTTCCATGCCCAGGCGCCGAGCGACGCGACCAGCACCGCGGCGGAGAAGAGCAGCGCGGCGACGGCGTTGCGACGGCCCTTGCGACGGTGCACCTCCGTCGCGCTCGGGCCAGCCAGCTCGTGGTCGGGGACGACGACGTGGGAGATCCAGTCGCGGAGGAAGTGCCCGCGGGCCCCGGTCGGCGCGAGGCCGACGCCGGTGCGGTTCATCGACTCCGCGGCGCTGGAGAAATAGATCCCGCGCGCGCTGACCCGCCCCTGGAAGGTGTTGGACGCGAAGAGCGTCGCCGCGAAGCGCACGAGGTTGGGTCGGAGCGCCGCGAACCACTGGGGGTACTGGTAGTTGGTGACCCGCGCGTCGGCCGGCTCGCGACCGCCCATGCGCCGCAGCGAGCGCTGCACCAGGGTGTGGAGCAGCTCGTCGAAGCCGCGGGTGAGGCGCTCGGTGATGGACGCGGGGTCGTCGGCCTTCCAGGTGCTGCCCCAGATCTGCCCCCGCTCGGCCTCGCGCAGGTCGGCGAAGAAGTCATGGAAGCCCGGCAGCAGGTCGGCGCGGGTGACCATCAGATACACGGGCACATCGATGCCGAGGTAGCCGAGGGCCTCGTCGAGGCGCTCGCGCACGCGCTTCGCGGCCGCGTCGACGTCCTCCGGACGCGCCGTCGGGAGGGAGTCCGCCGCCATCGTGATCACCACCGCGTGGAGGGGCTGCGCGGGGCGGAGCGTCGCGAGGTTGCGCAGGAGCGTGAGCCACTCCGGCAGCGCGGACTCGCCGAGGATGTAGCTGCCGCCGGTGTCGATCCAGGCGCACTGCTGGGTGATCCACCAGCGGCAGTTGCGGGCGCCGCGGGCGCCGCCGGAGGGCGTGGCGTAGGCGAAGGCCTGGCCCGAGGAGGCCAGCATGCTGCTCTTGCCCGACTGGGGCAGGCCGAGGACGAGGACCCACGGGAGCGCGTCGAGGGCGTGGCGGGCGGACTGGCCCGCGGACGCGCCGGTGAGGCGCTGCACGGCGTCGCGGGTGTCTTCCTCCATGCTCGCGATGCCCGCGCGCTGCTCGTCGGTGGCGGCGAGCGCGCGGCGGGCGATGGTGCCGGCGAGGGTGGCGCGCTGCGAGACAGACCCGACCGCGGCGAGGTTGCGCTCGCCCAGCACGGCGTACACGACCACCGCGAGCGCGATGGCGCCGAGCACCGCGAAGCCCGGCGCCTCGAGCGGGAGCACGGCGCCGAGGGAGGCGAGCGTGAGGAGGAAGACGGCCGCGATGAACCGGTGGCCCTGCATGAGGGCCGCAGTCTACCGAAGGCCGGGCGGGGAATTGACCGGATTAGGTGGGAACGGAGCTCAGCCCGCGAGGACGTGGCGGGCGATGATCATGCGCTGCACCTCGCTGGTGCCCTCGCCGATCTCGCAGAGCTTGGCGTCCCGGAGGTGGCGCTCGACCGGGAACTCCCGGGTGTACCCGTAGCCGCCGTGGATCTGGAGCGAGCGGTTGCACACGCGGCTGCCGACCTCGCTCGCGAAGAGCTTGGCCGTCGAGGCCTCGAGGGAGTACCGCGCCTCGCGGTCGGCCATCACCGCGGCCCGGTAGACGAGCAGCCGGGCGGCGTCGAGCTCGGTGCGGGAGTCTGCGATCATCCACTGGATGGCCTGGAAGTCTGCGATGGGCTTGCCGAACTGCTGACGATCCTTGGCGTACTTCACGCCGGCCTCGAGGGCCCCTTCGCCGAGGCCGAGGGCGAGCGCGCCGATGGAGATGCGGCCGCGGTCGAGGATGGCGAGCGTGTCGAGGAAGCC
>CAIOSS010001267.1 GCA_903860995.1 uncultured delta proteobacterium
CATCGACCCGACCCAGTTCGGCGGCGCCTCGTTCAAGCCCCAGAACTACGTCGGCGAGTTCCAGTGGATCAACAACAAGACGTTCGGCGGCGGCTGCTCGGGTTTCTCCTACGTGATCGAGTTCGCCGACAAGCAGGGCACCCGCGACCAGCTCTTCGACTTCGACGGCCTGCGGGTCGTGGTCGATCCGAAGTCCCTGGTGTTCCTCAACGGCACCACGCTCGACTACGAGGTGAAGCTCATGCAGCACGGGTTCAAGTTCGTGAACCCGCAGGAGGCCACCGGCTGCGGCTGCGGCGACAGCTTCGGCGTCTGAGCCTGCGGCGCCCCCTCTCCCTTCGCCCCAATTCCTCCTCCACCCATCGAGCCCCGACCATGACCGACCCCTTCGAGCTCCTCGGGCTGGCGCGGCGCTTCTCCCTCGACCGCGCCGCCCTTGAGCAGCGTCACCGTGACCTCTCCCGCACGCTCCACCCCGACCGCTACGTGCAGGCCCCGCCCGGCGAGCGGCGCATGGCCCTCGAGCGCGCCGTCGGCGTCAACGAGGCCTTCCGCGCGCTGCGTGATCCCCTCACCCGCGCCGAGGCGCTGCTCACCCTCCACGGCCTCTCGATGGGCGACGCCGACCGCCCGGCGCCCGCCCTCCTCATGGAGGTGATGGACCTCCGCGAGGCCCTCGACGAGGCCCGGCGCTCGCCCGACAAGGTCGCGGCGCTGCTCGATCGGGTGCGCGCCCGGTCGCGCGCCGAGGAGTCCGCGCTCGCGACCGCCTTCGACGCCGACGACGCGCCCGACGCGACCGCCCTCGGCCGGGCCCGCGACGCGCTGGTGCGCTTGAAATACTTCCGTCGCTTCGAAGACGAAGCCGACGCCGCGCTCGACTACTGAGACGTCCTCCCCTACCAGGACCCCTGAACCGATGGCGCTCCTCCAAATATTCGACCCCGTTGCCCCGCCGACCCCCATCGGCATCGACCTCGGCACCACCCACTCGCTTGTCGCGTACATGGTCGACGGCCGCCCGGAGTGCGTGCTCGACTGCGACCAGAGCCCCCTGCTCCCTAGCGTGGTGCACTACCTCGAACACGGCGGCGTGATGGTGGGCACCGAGGCCAAGGGCAAGGCGGCCCTGCACCCGCGCGAGACCCTGGTCTCCGCGAAGCGCTTCATGGGCCGCGGCGCCGACGACCCGGAGACCCGGCGGCTCGGGCCCTACGACTTTGCCATGCCCGCGCCGGGCGAATCGAACAGCGTGCGCTTCAAGGTGCGCGGCCGCGCGGTGACTCCGGTCGAGGTGTCCGCGGAGATCCTCCGGGTGCTGCGCACCAACGCCGAGGCGAAGCTGCGCTCGGTCGGCGGCGCGGTGATCACCGTCCCGGCCTACTTCGACGAGGCCCAGCGGCAGGCCACCAAGGACGCCGCGAAGCTCGCGGGCCTGGAGGTGCTGCGCCTGCTCAACGAGCCCACCGCGGCGGCGCTCGCCTACGGGCTCGACAAGGGCCGCACCCGGGGCACCTTCGCCGTCTTCGACCTCGGCGGCGGCACCTTCGACGTCACCATCCTCTCGCTCGACGACGGGGTCTTCCAGGTGCGCTCCACGGGCGGCGACGCGCAGCTCGGCGGCGACGACATGGACCGGCTCTTCGCCGGGTGGGCCCTCGGCCACATGGGGGTCGACCCCGCGACGGCCTCGCCCGAGCTGGTGCGCGCGGCCCTCGACGCGGCCCGCGTGGCCAAGCACGAGCTCACCGACCGGCCCACCACCGTCATCGCCGTGAAGTCCGGCGAGACCACCTTCGAGCGCGCCATCCGTCGCACGGAGTTCGAGGACCTCGTGCGCCCGGTCATCGAGCGCACCACCCCCGCGGTGAAGCGCGCGCTGCGCGACGCCGGTCTGCGCCCCGAGGAGGTCGACGGGGTCATCCTGGTGGGGGGGAGCACCCGAGTGCCGGCCGTGCGCGAGCAGGTGAAGAAGCTCTTCGGGCAGGAGCCCCTCTCGGACATCGACCCCGACCAGGTGGTGGCCTTCGGGGCGGCCATCCAGGCCGACCTCCTCGCGGGCGAAGGGACCAAGGACGACGCGCTCATCCTCGACGTCATCCCGCTCTCCCTCGGCCTGGAGACCATGGGGGGCGTGGCGGAGAAGATACTCCCGCGCAACACCACCATCCCCGCCGGGCGGGCGCAGCAGTTCACCACCTACGCCGACGGGCAGACGGGCTTCGAGCTCCACGTGGTGCAGGGAGAGCGCGAGCTGGCCCAGGACAACCGCTCGCTCGCGAAGTTTACCCTCCGGGGTATTCCACCGCTGCCCGCCGGGGCGGCGAAGCTGGAGGTGACCTTCCGCGTCGACGCCGACGGGATGCTCACGGTGACCGCGCGCGAGCTCAACACGGGCATCGAGCAGCGCATCGAGGTGACGCCCTCCTTCGGGCTGAGCGGCGACGACGTCGAGCGGATGCTGCTGGAGTCCTACGAGCACGCGGAGTCGGACCTCGCGACGCGGCAGCTGCGCGAGCGCATCACGGACGCCGAGCGGGTGATCGCGGCGACGGAGGCGGCGCTGCGGGTCGACGGCGACCTGCTCGACGAGGACGAGCGCGCGGAGCTCGACGGGGCGCTGAAGGCGCTGCGCGAGGCCATCGCGGCGCAGGACGGGAAGAAGGTGCACCTGCGCACCGAGGGGCTCGACCGCGCGACCCAGCCGCTGGCTGAGCGCCGGATGGACCGGGCGGTGCAGCAGGCGATGAAGGGCCGCGCCGTGGCCGAGGTCGAGGACACGGTGAAAGACCGGCCGGAGCACCCGCACCTCGCGGCCTCGTACGCGAAGGACTCAGAGAACGACAAGGAGACGCGCTGATGGCGACGGTTCGCTTCCTCAACACGGACGACGGCGAGGTCGAGGTCGAGGTGCCGCTCGGCACGACGCTGCTCGAGGCCGCGGTGACGGCCAACGCCCCGGAGGGATCGGCCTGCGGCGGGGTGTGCGGCTGCTCCACCTGCCACGTGCACGTGAAGCAGGGCTTCCCCCTGCTCTCGGAGATGGAGGACGAGGAGAACGACATCCTCGACAAGGCCTTCGACGTGGTGGCGATCTCGCGCCTCGGCTGCCAGGCGAAGATCGAGCGCGAGGGCCTCGTCGAGCTCTTCATCACCCGGGAGTCGTACGAGACCTGGTACAACGAGCACCCGAAGGAGCGGCACGCCCGCGACGAGCGCATCAAGCTCACGGGCTCCGCCCGCACGAAGCCCGCGCCCGAGACCAAGCCGTAGCCCTCCCTTCGTTGGTGCGCTGAGTCATCCCCACGCTCTTCGCGCTGACCTACACGAGCATCAGCGCGCGCCGGGTGGCGGGCTTCGTGATCCCGACGGGGTGCTCGTTCAACCTCGACGGCTCGACGCTCTACCTGGGGTTTGCGAGCCTCGCCATCGCGCAGGCTCATCAACGGCGACGGCGGCCTCGGCGAGGCCGACCTGCGCGACCCCGCGGGGCGCCTAGTACAGCGTCGCAAGAGTTCTGACGGGTTGAGCGAAGCGCCCGCCCACGCCTTCGACCCCCGGCCTCGCCCTCCGAGGGGCGCGCCC
>CAIOSS010001268.1 GCA_903860995.1 uncultured delta proteobacterium
GAGTCGATTCCGCTCAACTACCTCAACGCGATCGACGGCCCGCCGCTGGAGGGCCACTGAGTGCTCGAGCACATGATCAGCGCGGTGCTGGCTCTCAGCGCCAACAAGCTTCGCGCGGCGCTCACGATGCTGGGTGTGGTCATCGGGGTGCTGGCGGTGACGCTGCTGGTGAGCGTCGGCGACGGCGCCCGGGCCTACCTCAACAACACCCTCTCGGGCATCGGGAGCAACCTGCTCAGCGTGGTGCCCGGCCGCACCGAGACGCGCGGGTTTGGTCCGCCCGCGCAGGGGCTCGCGCGGCCGCTCACGATGGACGACGCACAGGCCCTCGCGCGGCAGGGCACGACCATCCGTGGCGTGTCGCCGATGGTGCAGGGCGGCGGCGCGGTGCGCTTCCGCAACCGCCAGCGCGACACGATGGTGCTCGGGGTGGGTCCGGCCTTCAGCGACCTGCGCAACATGCACGTCGACTCGGGGGAGTTCGTGCGCGAGGAGGACGTCACCTCGCGGCGGCGCGTGGTGGTGCTCGGGCGGCGCGTGGTGCAGGAGCTCTTCGGGGATGAGAGCCCGCTGGGGCAGCCCATCCGCATCGCGGGCGGGCGCTTCCGGGTGATCGGGGTGATGGAGCCCAAGGGGCGCTCGCTGGGCTTCGACCTCGACGACCTGGTGTTCATCCCAGCCACCGCGGCGATGGACCTCTTCGGGCTCGATCACATCTCGCAGCTGGTCACGGCGGCGCGCTCGAAGGAGGAGACCGGCGCGGCCATCGCGGAGATCGAGGAGGTGCTCGCGCGGCGGCGCAACGGCGAGCGCTCGTTCACGGTGCAGAGCCAGGACGACCTGCTCAAGACCTTCGGGGCCATCACCGGCGCGATGACCATGGTGCTCCTCGCGATCGCGTCGATCTCGCTCGTGGTCGGCGGCATCGGGATCATGAACATCATGCTGGTGAGCGTGCGCGAGCGGACGCGGGAGATCGGCGTGCGGCGCGCGGTGGGGGCCACGCAGCGGGACATCCTGTGGCAGTTCCTGCTGGAGAGCGTGGTGATCTCGACCATCGGCGGGGCAGTGGGCCTCGGGCTGGGCGCCGCGATCATCTTCCTGGTGCATCGGTACGCGCCCGACGTCCCGGTGGTGCTCTCGCCGTGGATCGCCGCGGTGGCCTTCGGGAGCTCGTTCGTGACGGGTGTGGTGTCCGGGGTGGTCCCGGCCCGTCGGGCCGCGCGCCTCGATCCCGTCGACGCCCTGCGCTACGAGTAGGGGCGATGCCCCCAATGCGAGGACGGTTCCTGAGGAACCATCCGCCGTGCGATGGTGTCAGGGAGGGTGATGAGACCAATGAACACACGATGGTCCTGGGCGCTTTTGCTGTGTGGGCTGGGCTGCACGAAGGGGGGAGGGGACGCGGTGGGGCGCGAGGCGGCGACGCGCGCCCAGGCCCACGTCCGCGAGGGCCTGGAGGCGACCGGTCGGCTGACCCATGGGCTCCAGGCGGTGCTGGTCGCCGCGGCCCCGACGGTGGTCCCGAGCATCGCCGACCCCATCGACGTCGCGCGGGTTCGCAACCGGCTGCGCGACCTGCACGACGACCGCAGCACCACGGGTCGACAGCTCTCGCTCTACCCCACGCACTTCGTCGCCGTGGTGGGCCTCGACGGCAAGGGGCTCGCGGGCGACCTCGAGGCCTCGCGCGACTACCTCCCGGGCCTCGATCTGCGCACGCCCCTCGCCTGCGTGGGCGCCGCGCTCGGTGGCACGGCCGGCACGTGCACCGGCGACTTCGTCACCATGCAGGGCGCGCCGTCGCGGGCCTACATGGTCTCGGCCGTCCCGCTGCGCGCGACCCCCGACGGTCCGGTCGTCGGGGCGCTCGTCGGCGCCATGACCTACGGGCGCGTGGCCCAGGCCATCCGCGAGGCCCTCAACGTGAGCACCCTGCGCGACCGGGTGCAGCTCGCCGTCGGCTTCTGGCACGGCGGGCGCCTGGTCCCCTCCGGGCGCGACAACGACGTGACCGCGGCGCAGCTGGTGCCCGACTCCCTGCTCCCGCGAGTCCCGGGCAACACCGCCGCCCGGGTCGGTCGCGGCGAGGCCTTCACCTTCACCTTCACCGAGAACAACGGGGCGATGCAGTGGGGCGCCGCGGTGGCCCCCGCACCGGCGCTCGGCGCGGGCGACGGCCTGATGGTCTTCCGCGCCCCGCTGCGGCAGTGACCGCTCAGCGCGGCGCCGGCACCGGGACCATGGTCGCCCCAGCGGCGGCCGGGGCCTCGCCCACGGTGCCGCCCGTCAGCCGCCCCACCTCGTCGGCGTAGCGGTCGCCGAGGCGAAGCAGCGAGCGCACCACGCCGCGGAAGGCCCGGCGATCGAAGTTGGAGTCCGTGTGCAGCACGGCGCCGAGGCGCAGCTCGCCGGTGGGCGCGCTCCACTCGAACTTCCCCACGAGCATCTCCCAGTTCATCTCGGCGACCCGGCGGAAGGCCGTGGTGGCGTTGGGCTGGTCGACCCGCAGCGTCGCATACCGGGTGAGGTACGCGTAGGCGGTGTCGGTGACGTCGCTGTACTCCACCACGAGCTCGAAGCGGCGCCCCGCGGTCGCGCCCGGGCCCGACTGCGCGCCCGCGTGCTCGACGCGGCAGGTGCCGACCGAGGTGCTCACCGGGGCGCACTGCGCCGTGTAGCCCATCGCCTGGAGCTCGGTGCGGATCTGCGGGAGGTACCGCGGCTCGGTCTGGGCGCTCGCGAGCGCGGGACAGAGCAGGAGCGGGAGGGCGACGGCGAAGCGCGATGCGATCATGGCGGCGGTTCGATCGCACCAACGCGCGGGTCGGTCAAGGCAGCGCGGCTCAGGAGGGCGGCGCACTCCGAGGCGGGGTCCACGGCGGAGAGTGCCCGGCGAACCGCGACGGCGTCGGCGCCGGCTGCGCGGGCGATGGCGGGGTCGGTGATCCCGCCGAGGGCGACGGCGAAGGTGTGGGGCGCGAGGGCGCGGAGGCGCGCGAAGCCACCGGCCCCGAGGGGCGGCCCCTTGCCGGGTACATCGCCGAAGGGCGACACGAGCAGGGCGTCCGCGCCCGATGCCCGCTCGACGCCCGCCTCGTCGTGGACGGCGCAGGAGACGATCAGCGCGCGGCGGGCGAAGCGTCGCGCGTCCGCGGGCGCGAGGCTCCGCTCCGTGAGGTGCACGCCGTCCGCGTCGGCCGCGAGGGCGACGTCGAGGCGGTCTCCCACCAGCAGTAGCGCGCCGCGGGCATGGGTCAGCGCCCGCAGCCCGATCGCCGTAGCGAGCAGCGCCCGCGCAGGATGCCATGGGGGGGAGCGCAGCCAGACCAGGGCCGGGCCCGCGGCGAGGGCCCGACGCACCCGGTCGAGCAGCTCGGCGTGCGGCAGCGCGACCAGATCGGCGCAGAGCCACAGCCGCGGCAACGCCCTCATCGCGACGCGTCGGTGTCCACCGCGCCGTCGAGCGAGAACGCGGCCCGCACGCTCCAGCGGGAGCTGGGGTAGCGCTCGAGCAGGAAGCGCAGCGTGGCCCGCCGCGCCCCATCGTCCCCGTCGCGGGCGAATCGCTCGCTCAGCGTCCAGAGCGCCTCGTCGGGTCCGTCCTCCCGGCGCATCTCCGGGGCGGCGCGGGCCGGGCACTGGAGCGGCGCCGCCAGCAGCGCGACGAGCGCGAGCGGTCGCAGCGCGAGCATCACTCGATCGAGAGCGGCGCGGACGACGTCGCGATGGAGCCGGTGAGCGGCGAGCTCGCGTTGGCGTAGAGCCGCGGCGCCATGCGGCCGGCGAGGTAGGCGAGGCGGCCGGCCTCGACGCCGAGGCGCATCGCGGTGGCCATCTGCACGGGGTTTCGCGCGAGGGCGATGGCGGTGTTCATCAGCACGCCGTGGGCGCCGAGCTCCATCGCGACGGCCGCGTCGCTGGCGGTGCCGACGCCCGCGTCGACGATCACCGGGACGCTCACGGTCTCCATCAGGATGCGGAGGTTGTGCGGGTTGCGGATGCCGAGCCCCGACCCGATGGGCGCCCCGAGGGGCATCACCGCGGGGCAGCCGACCTCGACCAGCTTGCGCGCAACGATGGGATCGTCGTTGGTGTACGGCAGCACGAAGAAGCCCTCCTTCACCAGCACCCGCGCCGCGGCCACCAGGGCCTCGGTGTCGGGGAAGAGGGTCTTCGGGTCACCGATGACCTCGAGCTTCACCAGGTCGGTCTCCGCGGCCTCGCGGCCGAGGCGGGCGCAGCGCACGGCGTCGTCGGCGGTGTAGCAGCCCGCGGTGTTGGGCAGCAGCGTGAAGCCCTCCGCGCGCAGCATCCCGAACATCGAGCCCTTACCCGTCTGGGTAAGGTCGACCCGACGCACGGCCACGGTCACGACGCTCGCCCCCGACGCGCGCAGCGCCAGCCGGGTCTCCTCGACGTCCTTGTACTTCCCGGTCCCGACGAAGAGGCGCGAGCCGAAGGCCCGGCCGCCGATGGTCAGCGTGTCGTCACTCATCGAATCCACCATTGTCTCCTGTTCAGCCCCCGCCCACGAGATGGACGATCTCGAGCGCATCCCCGGGCTCGACCACCACCGCGGACTGCCTCGCCCTCGGCACCAGCTCGCGGTTGCGCTCGACCGCCGCGAGGCCCGCGACCCCGAGGTGCCCCAACAGCGCCGCCACCGTCAACCCGGCGGGGACCTCCCGCGGCTCACCGTTCACCACGATCGCGATCTGCGCCGTCGGCTCCGTCATGTTCGGGGCGGGGCATAGCGCCGATGGGACGTCCGCCGCAACCGGTCGCTGGATGTGTCCATTTGGCTCGTGCCCGGACGTTGACACCCGATGCAGGCCTTTGCGAAGGTGGCCACTGGCGGGCTCGGAAAGTTCGGGCGTCGCGCTAGAAGGAAGGACGACCTCACATGCAGCAACCTCCGGGCGGCGGATATCCTCCGGGCGGCGGCTATCCGCCGGGCGGTCAACCGGGGTACCCCCAGCAGGGATATCCCCAGCCGCAGCAGCCGGGCTACCCCCAGCCGCAGCAGCCGCAAAATCCCGGGTATGGGGCGCCGCAGGCCATGCCAGGCTTCCAGCCCGTGCAGCCGGGCTCGCAGCCGGGTGGCTTCGGTCAGCAGCCCGCCCCGCAGCAGCAGTACGGTCAGCAGCCGGGCGGCTTCGGCGCACAGCCCCAGCAGCAGTACGGTCAGCAGCCGGGTGGCTTCGGCGCACAGCCCCAGCAGCAGTACGGTCAGCAGCCGGGTGGCTTCGGCGCACAGCCCCAGCAGCAGTACGGTCAGCA
>CAIOSS010001269.1 GCA_903860995.1 uncultured delta proteobacterium
CCTGCCGCGGTGGCGCCCGCCGTCGCAGCCGACGACCCACCGCGCCGTCGGCATCGCCACGGTCACGGCCACGGCGCGGCCCCCGCCGCGGCCCCCCCAGCGGGGGCCGCGCACCCCCCGACCCGCCCCGCGACCGGTCACACCGGAACCGGCGCATACGACGTCGAGTAATCGGATGTCCCTCGCACGCGCGGTCGGGGCCGCGCTGGTCCTGCTGCCGATGGGGGCGCTCGCTCAGCCCGCGCCCCGGGTCGCGGACTACACCCTCACGGCCACCCTCGACCCCGTCCGTCACACCGTGCGCGCCGACGGGACCATCCGCTGGACCAACCCCTCCACCGTCGCCGTCTCGGAGCTCTGGCTGCACCAGTACCTCAACGGCTTCGCCGGCCCGCGCACGCACTTCATGCGCACCCGCTCGGGCGACGCGTGGCCTGCGCACCCGCCGCACTGGGGCCGCCTCGCCGTCGAGAGCCTGCGCACCGCCGACGGCGTCGACCTGCTCGCGACCGCCGCCCACGACCCCGCGGTGCCCGACGACGCATCGCAGCTCCACGTCGCGCTGCCGCGGGCGGTGCCGCCCGGGGCATCGATCACCCTCGCCGTGCGCTTCACCGCGACGCTCCCGGAGGCGGTCGCGCGCACCGGGTACCACGGCACCTTCCACATGGTGGCGCAGTGGTTTCCGAAGGTCGCGGTGCTCGAGCGCGACGGCACCTGGAGCCACTTCCCCTTCCACGCCAACAGCGAGTTCTACGCCGACTTCGGCCAGTACGACGTCCGCATCCGGTACCCCCGCGGGTACGTCGTTGGCGCCACCGGGCCTCGCGTCGAGGGCCCCGCGCTCGTCGGCGGGCTCCTGGAGGAGCGCCACGTCATCGAAGGGGTCCACGACTTCGCCTTCGCCGCCTGGAACCGCTTCCGCCGCGCCGACCGGACCATCGGCCGCGTCAACGTGCACGTGCTCCACGCGCCCGGCGACGAGCGCTCCGCCGCGCGCTCGCTCGACGTGATGGCGGGCGCGCTCCCGGCCTTCGAGCGGCGCTTCGGCGAGTACCCCTACCGGGTGCTGACCATCGTGCTGCCGCCGCCCGGCGCCGAGGCCGCCGCGGGGATGGAGTACCCGACGCTGATCACCACCGGGGCGCAGTGGTGGCTGCCGCGGCGCGTGCGCGACGTGGAGTACGTCACGCTCCACGAGTTCGGCCACCAGTACTTCTACGGGATGGTGGCCTCCAACGAGCACCGGTACCCCTTCCTCGACGAGGGCTTCTGCGAGTACGCCACCGCCCGTGTCATGGAGGACCTCTTCGGACGCGGCGGCCCGATCGTCGACCTCCCGATGGCGGGGCCGCGCTTCGACAGCTGGGCCTGGGAGGCGCTCGGCTCGGCGGGCATCGCGCACCCGCTGCCGCTCGACCTCGGGGCCGACGAGTACCCCTCCTGGGACCGCTACGGCGAGCACGTGTACTCCCGCACGGCCGTCGTCCTGCGCACCCTCGAGCGGCGCGTGGGCACCCGGGTGTTCGCCGCGACGCTGCGCGCCTACGTCGACCGCGCGCGCTACACGCACCCCACCCCGGAGGACTTCTACGCCGTCGTGCGCGAGCGCCTCGGCGCACCGTGGGAGGCCTTCGTCCGCACCGCCTTCGAGACCCCCTGGCGGTACAACCTCGCGGTCACGGAGGCCGCGAGCGCGCGCGACCCCGGCGGTCGCTGGCGGGGCCGCGCGGTCATCGACCGGGACGGGCCCTTCGCGCTCCCCGTGAACGTGGTCTTCACCGACGTGCGCGGGGGCCGCCGGGTGGTGCGCATCGCCAACGACCGCCCCGTGACCGTCGTGCCCTACGAGGGCGACGCGGCGCTGCGCTCGGTCTCCGTCGACCCCGAGGACACGATCCCCCTGGAGCTTCGCCGGCTCGACAACGCGCGCATGGCCCAGGCGCTCGCCGCTCCGGTGCTTCCCCTCATCGGCCGCGTGGCGTACTGGGTCGCGCTCGCCCTCGGGAGCGTCGGGCCGTGATCCGCCGCTGGCTCTCGACGGGCGGTCGCGCGGGCGTCGTGTGGGGCGTCGCCGCGATCGAGCTCGGGCTCGCGTGGCTGCTCGCGCTCGCCGCCACAGCCTCGCTGACCGGCACGCTCTCGCGCCACCCGCAAGGGTCCATCGCCCTCCACGCGCAGGGAGGGCGGCTGCTGGGCGAGCTCATCGCGCTGCACGCCCACGCGTGGGAGCCGACGGCGGGCCTCCTGGGCGTCGTCTTCCTCGTGCAGGCGGGCGCCTGGATGCTGCTGGGGGGGATGTTCCCGGTGCTGGGGGCGACCACCGGGGTGCGCTGGCACCGGGCGGCCGCGGAGTCGCTGCGCCGCGCCCCGACGCTGCTCGGCCTCGCGGCGATCGCGGGCCTCGGCTACGCGCTGGCGGGCTTCGCGGGCTACGCCGCCGCGGGCTGGGCGACGCGCGAGGCGGCGCACCGCGTGGATGTGCGCGCCATCACGGCGCTGGGCGGCACGGGGTGGCTGCTGGGCGGCGCGCTCGCGTGGGCCATCGGGCTCTGGCACGACGTGGCCCGCGCGCACGCCATGGCGCGCGGTCGGACGGCGATGCAGGCGTCGGGTTCGGCGGCGTTGCAGATGGTGCGCGAGCCCGTAGCGACGGTGGCGGCGGGCGCGGGCTACGGGCTGGTGGCGTGGACGTACGTCGCGGCGGCGGCGGCGCTCGCGGGGCTGCTGGACGCGCGGGCGTCGCGGGCGGGCGTAGTCGCCGCGCTGCTGGGGGCGCAGCACCTCGTGGTGCTCGGGCGGGTGCACGCGCGGATGAAATGGTTCGTGTGGCTGGGCGGCCGGGTGACGGCGGCGAAGGCGCGCGCAGAGTAGGCCGCTGGGGGGCACCGAGGGAGGCGTCCCGCCCCGGTCGCAGACGTGGAGAGGGTTGACCGCACCACCGCATTGCCCCCGAATCGGGGCCCTTCCAACCCCCGTGTCACTCCCCGAAGGATCTCCATGAACCGCGCCCTGCTCCGATCGATCGTGCTCTTCACCGCGACGTCGGCGTGCCTCGAAGACACGGGCACCCGGCCCAACGTGTCCCAGGGCGACGCCGCCATCGTCTTCAACGACGTCGGAACGATCCCGCAGCCCGATGTGGGTTCGCTGCCGGACACGGGCGCCACGACCGACCGGGCTGCGACGACGGACACCGGCGCCCCGACGGACACGGGAACGCCGACGGACACGGGAACACCGACGGACACGGGAACACCGACGGACACGGGCGCGCCGACGGACGCGGGTACACCGACGGATGTGGGCGCACCGACGGATGTGGGCGCGCCGACGGACACAGGGCTGTCGACCGACGCGGGCGCTTGCGCGGCTGGGCTCGCGCCGTGCCCCGGCCCGGGCGGCGCACCGGTCTGTACGAGCCTCGTCGTGGACACCACGAACTGCGGCGCGTGCGGCATCCGCTGCTGCGGCGTCGCCGACCGGTGCGTCGCGGGCGCGTGCACCTCGCGCTGCCCCACGCTCATGGAGTCGTGCCCCGCGACCGCGACCGCGGACGCAGGGTGCATCGCGACCCGCTGCGTCGACGTCTCCGTCGATGGGCTCAACTGCGGGGCGTGCGGGCACGCGTGCGTCGACGGCAAGGGTTGTGTGAGCGGCCGATGCATCTGATCCCGCGGTACTTGATGGCTTCTCGGGCGCCCTCCGGGATGACGATCCTCGGAGCGCTCGTGTCCGCCGCGGCCCTCGCGGCTTGCGAGGGTACGGCTCCCGCGACGGCGGTCGACGCCGCGACCGACGCGCCGCGCGCGGACACGGCGACCGCGGCTCCACCCGACGCCGGGCCCCCCGCGGAGGCCATCACCACCTCGCTCTTCGAGCGGACCCACCTGTACTTTGCCGGCGCGGACAACCGCCGCGTGGTCGACGCGACGGCGCGCTTCCCCGACGCCGTGGTCGGTCGCTACGCCCGCGCGACGCTCACGCTCACGCTCGCGTGCCCTTCCGGTCGATGCGACGCGTGGGACCGCGTGGCGGCGCTGTCGGTCCTCGAAGACGCCCCCGACGGCGGCGCCGCAAGGGAGCTGGAGTTCGCCCGCTTCGTCACGCCCTACGGCGTCGGCGGCACCTGGACCCTCGACCTGACCGACCTCCTCCCGCTCTTCCAGGGTGAGCGTCGGGTGAGGGCCTTCATCGACACCTGGGTCGGCCCGGGCAACGCCTCCGGAAACGGCTGGCTGGTCACGGCCTCCATCGCCTTCGAGCCGGGCGCGGCGGAGCACCCCACGCGGGCGGTCATCCCGCTGGGCTGGTCGCGCATGGTCTACGGAGACCCCGAGCGCCCCGCGGCGATGCAGCTCAGCCCCCGGCGGGTGCAGGTGCCCGCCGGCGTGCGCGGCGCGAAGGTGTGGACGGTCACCACGGGCCACGGGCAGGGCAACCGGGACAACTGCGCGGAGTTCTGCCCGCGCACCCACGCCGTGGTCTTCGACGGCGCTCGCTCCGAGCACCTGCTCTGGCGCGACGACTGCGACCAGAACCCCGTGAGCAACCAGCGCGGCAACTGGCGGCCTTCGCGCGCGGGGTGGTGCCCCGGCGACGTCGCGGCGCCGTGGGTCGTCGAGCTCCCCGCGCCGGCCGCGGGCGAGCACACCGTCGCCTATGACGTCGAGGAGCAGGTGAACACCTGCCGCCCCGGCGCGACGCCCTGTACGGGCTGCGTCTTCCGGACGACCTGCGACTACAACGACTCGACGCACACGGAGCCCCACTACCGGCTCGCGGCGTACCTCCTGCTCACCGATTGACGAGCGGGCGCGGAGGGCGCGTCAGGTGGCGGCGTGTACCACCAGCACCGGGCAGGTCACCGCGCGGATGATCGACTGCGCGCTGCTGCCGAGGATGCGGGTGACCAGGCGCGGGAGGTTCGTGCCGACGACCACCATCTCCGCGCCGGTCTCCTTCACGAGGTCGCCGATGATGTCCGCGAGGTCGCCGTCGAGGAAGCGCGTGGTGATCTTCGCGCCGCTCGCGCGGTGCGGCTCGGCGGCCTGTTCGAGCTGGCGGTGCAGCTCCTGGGCGTGCGCGGCGAGGCGCTCGGCCGGCTCGATGAGGGTCACGTCCATCACGGTGATCTGGGTCGGCTGCCAGGCGTGCACCAGCACCACCTCGGCGCCCAGGTCACGGGCCAGGTCGACCCCGTAGGAGACGGCGTTCTGGGAGGTCGGGCCGAGGTCGGTGGCGATGAGCAGGGTTCTCATGGCCGATGGGGGTACCACGGATCACGCACGGGCTCCTCCCGTCGCGTCGCCCCTCACGCCCGCTGCGCCCGCTGGTCGCGGCGCGCGTCGTCGACCAGCAGCACCCCCGACGTGAGCAGCAGCGCGATGCCCGCCAGCGCCACGCCCTCGGGGCGCCGGCCGAACAGCACCGCGTCGATGCCGAGCGCGATCACCACCTGTACCCACCCCGCGGCGCCCACCCGGGCGGCCTTGTCGAGCGCGTACGCCCGGGTGATGGCGAGCTGCCCCAGCGTCGCCGTCGCTCCCATCAGCAGCACCCGGACGACGTCGCCGCCCGTGACCGTCGGCGGAGCCCCGTGCGTCGCGAACCACCCCGCCGACCCGACGGCCATCACCGTCGTCGCGACGGCGGAGAAGTGCACCACCACGGCCTCCGGGGTCTCCCCCGAGAGGCGCCGCAGGTTGATCATGGCGAGCGCGCCCGCGCAGCCCGCGCCGAGCGCCACCGCGCCCGCGAAGCCGCCGCCGTGGAGGCCCGGGCGCTCGACGAGCACGACGCCCGCGAAGGCCACCCCGAGCGCGGCGAGCACGCGCCCGGAGACTGGCTCGCGCAGGAAGAGCCACGCGAGCAGGGCGATCCAGAGGGGGGTGGTGTTGAGCAGCGCGGTCGCGTCGGCGAGCGGCATGTGGGTGAGCGCGTAGAAGGTGCAGAGCATCCCGGTGCTGCCCGCGAGGCTGCGCTGCCACATCCGGCGCCGGTCGACGATGGCGAGCGAGGCGCCGCGGGCGCGGGCGAAGGCG
>CAIOSS010001270.1 GCA_903860995.1 uncultured delta proteobacterium
GTGGCCGCCAACGGCGACGCGCTCGTGGGGAGGGTGCTGCCCGCCGAGCCGGAGTCCGACGCCGACCGGGTGCTGCACCCCTCGTGGCTCACCCGCGCGGGGCGGCGCCCATTGCAGGGCGGCGACGCCCTGGAGGTGCGATGGATCCCCGGCACCGCGGCGCTGCTCACGCTCACCCGGGCGCACACGCTCACCCGCCGCGCCTCGCCCGACGCCCCGGCGGTGGAGCTCGACCGCGAGGTCTTCGGCCCCTTGAGCCTCGACGCCCGAGGGACGGCGGTGGTCTACACGAAGGGCGACCCCCCGGCGCTGTCGCTGGTGCGCCTCGACCTGCGCTCGGGCGTGGCGTCGCCGCTGGCGCCGGGCCTCGTGCCCGCGTGGTGTCCGGCGCTCTCGCCCGACGGCAGCGAGGTGGTCGCGGTGGCGAGCCCGGAGGGGCACCCGTCGCTCTACCGCGTGCGGCTCGGCGAGGCGCCGCGGCGGTGGGCGCTGCCGCCGGGGAGCCCGTTGCCGACGGGGCCTGGCGCGCCGCTGGTCTTCGGCGACGCGCTGGTCTTCGAGGACGAGGCGGGGCTGCACGCGCTGGGGCTCGACGGGTCGGCGCGGCGCTCGCTGCCGGGCGTGCGCCACCCGGTGCTCTCGGGCGACGGCCTGGCGGTGTTGGCGCACCGCGACGGGGCGCTGGTGCGGCTGTCGGCGCGGGACCTCGAGGCCTCGCCATGACCCGCCTCGGGTTGCGGGCGTGGGTGATGGGCTGCGGGCTGGGTCTGGTGTCCGTCGGGGCCTCGGCGCAGGTGCGCCACCGGCGGCCGCTGACGTCCGCGCCCGCGGTGCGCTACGGCTACGACAACAACGGCGGCGCGTCGGGCTGCCGGGACTACAACTGCGGCAGCCGCTGCTACGACGGTCACTCCGGCACGGACTTCTCGATGCCGCTGGGCTCGACGGTGCTGGCGAGCGCCGACGGCGTGGTGTCGGCGACCAACGACGGCTGCGCCAACTACGGCGCCCTGGGCAACGCGTGCGGCGGTCGCTGCGGCAACTACGTGCAGCTCCGGCACTCAGACGGGGCGTACACCGTCTTCTGTCACATGCAGCGCGGGTCGCTGGCGGTGTCCCGGGGGCAGCGGGTGCGCTGCGGGCAGACCCTCGGTCGCTCGGCGAGCTCGGGCAGCTCGACCGGGCCGCACCTGCACTTCGGCTGGCGGCGCACCGCGACCTCGATCGACTCCTTCCGCGGCCGCTGCACCAGCTCCGCCGGCGCGTGGACCTCCCAGGGAGCCTACGGTTCGAGCCCCGGCGCGGCCTGCGCGTGCGTGCCGAGCGCGGAGACATGCAACGGCCGCGACGACGACTGCGACGGCCAGGTCGACGACGGGGTGTGCGCGACCGACGCGGGCACCCGCCTCGACGTGGCCCCGCCCCGGGACGTCGGCAGCGACGTCGGGCGGGACGTCGGGCGGGACGTCGGCAACGACGTGCCTCGCGATGCCAACAATGACGTCGGCAACGACGTGCCCCGTGATGCCAACAATGACATCGGCAACGACGTGCCCCGCGATGCCAACAATGACATCGGCAACGACGTGCCCCGCGATGTCGGCAGTGACGACGTGGCGGACTTCGAGGACGTGGGCGAGGACGAGCCCACCCCGGAGGAGCTCGACCCGGGGCTCATGGCGCCGGAGGAGCCGGGCTGCGGCTGCGGCGTGGTCGGCAGCGCGACGCGCGGACGCGGGGCCTGGGCCCTGCTGCTGGGCGCGGCGCTGGTCGCGCTGGGCAGGCGGCGCGGGGTGAGGTCTACGGCGGGGGAACCCGCGTGAAGACGAAGTCGCCGTAGCCGGTGACCCCGGCGCCGTTGGCGCCGCTGCGGGCGTGGCAGGGAACGCAGACGTTGCCCGACCCGCCGCGGTCGCCGAGGCCCTCGGCGATGGTGCCGTCGGGCTCGCGCGGCGGCGCCGGGTCGAGCGTCACCTCCGGCAGCACGTAGAGGCCCGACCACAGCACGGTTGCCGCCGGAGCATCAATCCTCCATTGACGCCGCTGGCCTGCGCCGTGCAAACCCTGGTCGGCAATATGAGACGTCCCGCACGATGGCTGTTGATCGCCGGCGCCACCTCGCTCCTCTCCGTGGCGCCCTCCGCGGCGCGCGCGCAGACCGCCCCCCCGCCGCCGCCCCCCGGGGCCCCTTCGTCGCCGCCCCCCGAGGCCCCGCCGCCGCCGCCGCCCGATGGCGTGTCGCTCCAGTGCCCGTCGTGCGAGCCCGGGCCCGATGATCGTCTGGTCATCGACGCGGCCATCGACCTCATGGCCAACGGCCGTGCCGATGCGGCCCGCCAGGTGTTGCAGCCTCGACTCACCGGCCAGAGCCCGTGGGGCCGCTCGTACACGTCCCTCGCGGTGCTCGACCGGCTGGCCACCCGCATGGCCGCCAGGGCGCCGGGCGCCGCCGACCCGGAGGTGCCGTCCGCCGACGAGGCCAACCAGCCCCGCGGGAGCCTCGAGGCCGTCTCGCTCTACGCCTCGGCGATCACCCTGGGCCTCGGCACCGGCGTCTGGCTCGACGTGATGTTCGGGGTCGACGACGTCCGCGCCGCGGTGAGCATCCCGCTGCTGCTCGGCGGCGTCGGGGCGGGCGCGTTCTACCTCGCCGAGCGCAACAGCGGACCCATCCGCCGCGGCCGGGGCACGGCGATGAGCAACGGCTTCGTGCTGGGCGTCACCGCCGGCACGCTCCTCGGGGTCTACGGCGGCAGCGAGCTCGACTGGAAGGCCCGCGGCGTGGCGACAACCATCTGGGCGGGCGCGGTGCTCGGCGGCGGCCTCGGGTACGTGCTCGGCGCCGTGGCGGAGTCGCGCCCCGCGTCGGCGTCCTTCGTGGGCTCCGGCGGGCTGTGGGGCGCCGTGCTGGGCCTGACCGCCGCGGGCCTCGTCGACGCCGACGACGCCGACATCCCCATCGCGGGCCTGGTCGGCGAGGTCATCGGCGCGGGCGCGGCGGCGGCGCTCGCGGGCACCCTCCGCCCCGCCGAGTCGCAGGTGCGCTGGATGGACCTCGGGGTGTTCTCCGGCGGACTCGTCGGCGTCGGGCTCTCGGTGCTGCTCTTCGCCGACTCCGGCGGCAGGTCGCTCGTCGTCCCCGCGCTGGTGGTCCAGGCCGGGATGATCGGCGGCGGCGTGCTGGGCTACGTCCTCGGGCGCCCGACCCCCACCGCGGGGGCCTCCGGGCGCTCGACCGCGGCCCGCGACCGCTTCGCCATGACCCCCTCCATCGGCCCGACCGCGGGGGGCGCGCAGGTGCTGCTCTCGCTGCCCAACCTGCTCTGAACTCTCCCGCGTTTTCAGCGATATTGTGACCTACGCGTCGGGCGCGATGATCTGCTAGCTTGCGCGCCGCCATGAGCGTGACGCTGGCCTCCGCGGACGATCCGATGTTCGGTCTGTTTCGTGTGTTGACCGACGAGGGGGACGTCTCGCGCGACCCCGGCGTCGACGACGCCACGCTCCGGCGGATGTACCGCGAGCTGCGTCGCCTCCGCACGCTCGACGAGAAGATGCTCATCGTGCAGCGCCAGGGGCGCATCGGGTTCTATGGCGAGGTGAAGGGCCAGGAGGCCACCCCGGTGGCCACCGGCTTCGCGCTGCGCCCGGACGACTGGGTGTTCCCGGGGCTGCGCGAGGGGGCGGTGATGCTGGTGCGGGGCTTCCCCCTGGCCACCTATGTCGCCCAGTGCTGGGGCAACGGGCTCGACGTGCAGAAGGGCCGGCAGATGCCGTCGCACTTCTCCGGCCGCGCGGTCAACCAGGTGTCCTGGAGCAGCTGCATCGGGCCGCAGATTCCGCAGGCCGTCGGGGCCGCGTGGGCGATGCGCCGCCAGGGCAGTGACTCCGTCGCCGTGGCCTTCTTCGGCGACGGCGCCACGTCGCAGCCCGACTTCCACAACGCGCTCAACCTCGCGGGCGTGTGGAAGGCCCCGGTGGTCTTCATCTGCCAGAACAACCACTGGGCCATCTCGATCCCGTCGAGCCAGCAGTCCGCGTCGCCCACCTTCGCGAGCAAGGCCATCGCGTACGGGATGCCGGGCCTGCGGGTCGACGGCAACGACGTGCTCGCGGTGTACTGCGCCGTGCGCGACGCCGCCGAGCGGGCGCGCCAGGGCGGCGGCCCGACCCTCATCGAGTGCGTCACCTACCGCATCGGGGCGCACTCCTCGAGCGACGACCCCTCGCGCTACCGCGACGCCGCGGAGGTCGAGGCGTGGCTGAGGAAAGACCCGCTCGACCGCTTCAAGCGCTTCCTGGTGGCCTACGGGCTGCACGACGAGGCGCAGGAGGCGACGCTCCAGGCCGAGCTCGACGCGGAGATCCGCGCGGCCATCACCGAGGCCGAGGCGGCCCCGGCCATCGAGCGCTCGACGCTCTTCGACGACGTGTACGCCGAGGCCCCGTGGCACCTGCGCGAGCAGGCCGAGGCCATGGAGCGCGCGCCCGTCGCGCCGGCGCACGACGCGGGCGGACACTAGACCGGGCGCCCGCCGGGCCCACAGAACCCACTGACCAGTCCAACGAGCCAAGACGGAGAATCCATGAGCACTACGAAGACCTATGACGCGATCGTGATCGGCGGCGGCCCGGGCGGGTACGTGGCCGCCATCCGCTGCGCGCAGCTGAAGCTGAAGACCCTGGTGATCGAGAAGGAGTCCTGGGGCGGGGTGTGCCTCAACTGGGGCTGCATCCCCTCGAAGGCGCTCATCGCGGCGGCCAACTTCGTCGAGCGCTCCAAGCACGCCGGCGCCATGGGCGTGACCGTCTCGGGCGTGTCGGTCGACTCCGCGCAGATGCAGGAGTGGAAGAACGGCATCGTGAAGAAGCTCACCGGCGGGGTGCAGAGCCTCGTGCGCGGCAACGGCGGAGAGCTGATGAAGGGCACCGCGCGCTTCATCGATGCGAAGACCCTCGAGGTCGAGACCGCCGACGGGGTGCAGACCGTCACGGCCACCAAGGGGATCATCATCGCGACGGGCGCGCGCCCGGTGGAGATCCCGGCCTTCAAGTACGACGGCAAGCAGATCATCTCGGCGAAGGAGGGCGTGAGCCTCGACCCCCTGCCGAAGCGGCTGCTCATCATCGGCGGCGGGATCATCGGGATGGAACTCGGCGGGGTCTACTCCAAGCTGGGCGTCGACACGACGGTGGTGGAGTTTCTCCCGAAGGTGCTGGCCACGATGGACGACGACCTCGTCAACGTGGTGACCAAGGCGATGGGGAAGTCGGGCTGCAAGTTCGTCACGGGGGCCAAGGCGCAGGGCTACGAGAAGAACGCCGACGGGTCGCTGAAGGTGACGCTGGAGGTCAACGGCGCCGCGCAGACGATGGACACCGACGTGGTGCTGGTGGCGGTGGGCATGCGCCCCAACCACGAGGGCAACGGCTTCGAGAAGATCGGCCTCGCGCAGGACAAGCGCGGCCACGTGGTGATCAACGACCGCTTCGAGACCAACGTGCCGGGCGTGTACGCCATCGGCGACGTGGCGGGCGGCCCGTACCTCGCGCACAAGGCGAGCAAGGAGGGCGAGATCGCCGCGGAGGTCATCGCGGGGATGAAGAGCGCGCGCGACTGGCGGGCCATGCCCGCGGCGACCTTCACGCACCCGGAGATCGCCTCGGTGGGCCTCTTTGAGCACGAGGCGAAGGCCAAGGGCATCGAGTACAAGGTCGGGAAGTTCCCCTTCTCGGCGAGCGGGCGGGCGATGGCGGTGATGGAGACCGAGGGCTTCGTGAAGGTCATCGGCGAGAAGACCGGTCCGCACCACAATGACTACAAGGTCATCGGGGTGCACATCGTGGGGCCCGAGGCGGCCGACCTGATCAGCGAAGGCGCGCTGGCCATGGAGATGGATGCGTTCGTGGAGGACATCGGTCTGACGATCCACCCCCACCCGACCCTGGGCGAGACCGTGATGGAGGCCGCCAAGGCCGCCATCGGCGAAGCCGTTCACATGCTCAACCGCTGACCCGTTGGCCCGGGGGGGCGCGGGCGGGGGGGGATGGCGGCGTGGGGGAGGTCGCGCCAGACGGGA
>CAIOSS010001271.1 GCA_903860995.1 uncultured delta proteobacterium
GACGAGATCGCTTGAATTCTCGCTCATTGCTCCCCCTCTCCATTCATGGAGAGGGGGTTTGGGGGGTGAGGTCGCTGAACGCGTACCAGACGCGTTGGAGAACCGCTCTAACGCCTATGGGGCCGCGACCCGCCTGCCTCGCTTCGCCTAGCGCACCGACCCCGATGACGAAATCACACGTCACAACGCGTCGCGGAGGGCGCGGCGCCGTTCGATGAGTGCGGCGTCGGCGGAGGGCGGGAGCGCGTCCACGGCGGCGTCGAGGATCGCGTCGATGCGCCCGCGGTCGAGGGACATGCGATAGGCTTAGGCGCGATGCGCGACCCGTGGCAACTCCTTCACCGCGCGGGCCTCCCGATGGCGGGAGAGCGCAACGGCGCGCCACCGTCCCAGGAGGAGATTGCCGAGGCGATGCGCGCGGTCATCGCAACCAGGATCACGGGGCGCGAACGAGACGCGCTCGTGGCGTTCATCGACGCGTGGCAGCAGCACTGGCCGACGTCGTTCGCGCGCTCACTCGGCGGCGACGCGACGGCGGTCGCGCGCTGGTCCGAGGCGCACCGCGGCGACGAGGGTCGGCGGCTGAAGCTGCGCCGCATCGCGCTGGCGAACCTCGCGACCACCCTGTGAACACGACGCCTGACAGCGTGTGCGGGAGCTGCCCCTCCCTCACGGTCGGGGTCTGGCTCGGGTCGCGGACAGCGCCGCGGTCGTACCGGGGAATCGCTCGCGGACGGCGGCGCGGGCGATCGACGCGCGCGCGGTGATGCTCGACGGAGGCATCGGCGACGGCGACGGGCGTGGCTGGCGTGGCGGGTGAGCGCGAGGGCGAGGGCCGCGACGGCGACCGCGACGAGGGCGGTGATGCTCACCCGCGCATGGGCGACGAGCGCGCGCGGCGACGGCGGCGTTCATGGTGGGGGCGTTCATGGTGGCGGCGGCGCCGACCAGAACCGCCGCTGCGGGGAGCGCAGGCTGCGTGACGGCGGCACCCAGCGTGGCGTCGGGGTCGAGGGCGCAGAGCATCTCTGCAGCGTCGGCGTAGCGGCGGTCGAGGTCGGGGTCGAGCGCGCGCGTGACCACGGCGCGCAGCGGGGCGGAGACGTGCGCGAGGCTCTCGTCCAGGGGCGGGCGCTCGCCCGAGAGCACCCGGCGCACGATGACGTTGTCGCTGTCCGAGGGGAAGTCGGTGGTGCCGGCGCGTGCAGGTGTTCTCGGCCTCGTAGACCACGCCCATCCCGCCGCGCCCGATCGCCCGGCGCGCCTCGTAGCGCCCGCCGATCACCCGCACCTCCCCGGTGTCGCCGTCGGTCGTCGCGCGGGCCGTGGGTCGTGCGTCGGGTGCCATCGGTCGCCTCGCGGCGAAGCTACGGTACCAAGGCCTCGCGGGCCGGCGGCGCGCCCGGATCGAAGCGCCCGCGGGCGACCTCCCCGGCGCACCGCTCGGCCCCCTCGCGCAGGGCCCTCACGTCGACACCGCCGACGACCTCAGGCAGCCCGTCGAGCTTCGCCCGGGCGCGCCCCAGCACCCGCAGGCACGCCTCGGCGTCGCCCCGCGCCGTGAGGTGGTGCAGCGCCGCGGCCACCTGGATGAGACCCTGCAACAGCCGCCGGTGCGCGTCGTCGTCCGCGGCGCGCCAGAGCGCCTCCCATGCCTCGTGCGCGTGCCAGTAGCGCGACGCCTCGTAGAGCGCGACGCCCTCGGCGAAGCGCGGGTCGCGCGCCAGCTCGCTCACCTCGACGCCGCGGTTGGGAGCATTGGCCGCAGCGTACCCCCAGTACCTTTCCACAGGGGACTTGAAGGCTTGGGGGGAGCACCCGCTCACGCCTGCGACCACCGGCCTCGGCCTCCGAGGGGAGCACCCGCCAAGGCCTGCAGTCACCGGCCTCGCCCTCCGAGGGGAGCACCCGCCCAGGCCTTCGATCACCGGCGCCCCGTGTCGTCCCTCGACCGAGAGAAGATCGGAAGTCTCGGCCGTTGGGGTTGGCAGTCGCTGTCGTCGCTCGCGACGGCGAGGCCGGTGACTGTGGACGCGGGCGGGTGCTCCCCTCGATCGGCGAGGCCGGTGACTGTGGACGCGGGCGGGTGCTCCCCTC
>CAIOSS010001272.1 GCA_903860995.1 uncultured delta proteobacterium
CGCCGCCGCGCTTGCGAGCGAGGGCGCGGCCCGCGCCGAGAGCCGCACGGACAACTTTGGCGCGGTCGCGGCGCAGGTGGGCTCGCAGCTCGTCACGATCCTCAAGGACGGCTCCGAGGGTCCGGTGCATCGCATCGGAGCGGCGGTCACCGACCTCGGACGCTTCGAGGGCAACATCACCCTGCCCGACGATCCCTATCTCTCGCCCCGCCATGCGCGCATCCAGAAGCGCGGCGAACGGCATTTTCTTCGCGATCTCGGATCCGTCAACGGCATCTACTATCGCATTCGCGAGCCGGTCGACCTCCAGCACGGCGACGTCGTGTTGGTGGGGCAGCAGGTGCTCCGGCTGGAGCTACTCGGCGACGGCGAGGTGTCACTGGGGCCGGTGATGAACTACGGGGTGATGCTCTTCGGCACCCCCGAGCAGCCCCGGCTGGCGCGCCTCGTTCAACTCACCAGCGAAGGTATCCCTCGCGATGTCTTCCACCTGTATCGCGACGAGACCGTGATCGGTCGGGAGTCCGGCGACGTCGTGTTCACCGATGACGTGTTTCTGTCTCGGCGCCATGTGGCCTTCAAGGTCGACCGCAACCAGCGACGGGTGCAGGTGCGGGACCTCGGGAGCTCCAATGGCACCCTCGTGCTGTTCCGCGGCGAGCGAGAGATCGCGGATGGTGACGTCTTCCGCATCGGCCACCACCTGTTTCGCTTCGACGCCTCGCCCCGCGGTCCGGTCGCCGGCGCCGCGCAGGGAAGCGCCCGATGAGCGCGAGCGATGTGGAGGAGCCGGTCGCCCCGGAGGCGCCCGCGGCCGTCGAGACACCCCCGCTCGCTTCCGGAGACGCGCCGGTTGATTCGTCCCCGGCGGTGCCGGTCGTCGCTTCGGAGCCGGCGATGGTGCTCGATTCCAGCCCGCCGCCTGGTGACACCCTGGGCGATAAGCCCGCTCCCGCGGAGCCCGTTGCCCCCGCCGCGCCCCGGCGGGTGATCGTGCGCATCGGTGGCGCGACCGATGTCGGACGCATCCGGGACCACAACGAGGACAACTTCGTCCTCGCCGACCTCACGCGGGAGAAGCGCGGCGGCGAGGAGGTCGGTGACTCGGTCCGGGTGGGGGAGCGGGGGCTGCTCCTCGCCGTATGCGACGGCATGGGTGGCGCGCTGGCGGGCGAGATTGCCAGCCAGATGGCGATTGACGTGATCCACACGATCATGCAGGAGAGCTCGTCCCCCGACGATGCCGATGAGTTCGCGCAGACGCTGGTGACCGCGGTGCAAGAGGCTGGCGCGCGGATCTTCCTCGCGGCCAAGACCAACCGCAACCAGCACGGGATGGGCACGACGTCGACGGTCGCCGGCGTCTTCGGCTCGACCCTCTTCGTGGGTCAGGTGGGCGACTCGCGCGCCTACATCTTCCGCGGTGGGAGGCTGCGACAGATCACCAAGGATCAGTCGCTGGTTTCGAAGCTCATCGAGGCCGGGCGCCTGACGGAGGAGCAGGCGGAGAGCTACGAGCACGCCCACATCATCCTGCAGGCGCTCGGCACCGCGGACGCTGTCTCGGTCGACCTCTCGTTCATCGACCTGCGCCGCGGCGATGCCCTGCTGCTGTGCTCGGATGGGCTCTCCGGGCTCGCCACGCAAGAGCAGCTCCAGGAGGCCCTCACGGAGATCGACGACCCGGCGGAGTGCTGCCAGCGCATGATCGACGCGGCCAACGAGGCCGGCGGGCACGACAACATCACCGTCGTGATCGCCCGCTTTGACGGCGACCTCCCGGCGGTCTCGTCCGATGACGAGCCGGTCGGGTACCACGCCTTCGTGCTGTCGGAGTCCGTCGAGTCTCCCATCGTGGGAAGCGCATCGGCGGCGCTCAAGGTGCCGGCGCTCCCGCCGCCGGGCTCGGACGTCAAGAAGGCCCACTCGTACCCGCCGCAGCGTGACGATCGAACGAAGTCGCCAGCCGACGAGGTCATCGCGGTGGGCGAGCGGGACGACGACAGCGAGGTCGCGGTGCTCCCGGTCTCCCGTACAGGGATCTGGGTGGGGTGGCTGGCCGCGGCGGTCGCCCTGGTTCTGCTGGCCTTTGGTGCGTGGAAGCTGTCTCACCGCGAACCGTCGTCGGCCGCGGTGCCTGCACCGGTGGCGAACGACGCCCCGCCCGTGACGCCGTTGACCCCCAACGGCGGTACCGTGCCCACGCTGGTCCCCGCGCCCTCGTGGGGCGACGCGGCCGGCGCGCAGGATGCCGGGGCGCTCGCCCACCCGGTCCCCCCGCAGGACTGACCGCGCTCCGCGCGCGGGTGTACGATTCGAGGCACCGTGGAGATCCGGCTGTTCCAAGAGAGCGGCGCCGAGGCCGGGCGACTCTGGCGCTTCGATGGCGGGCGGGTTCGCATCGGCCGCGCACCGGAGAACGAGCTCGCACTCGACCCTCAGCAGGACCTCGATGCGTCGAGCCGCCACTGCGAGCTCGCCTGGCAGGGCGGGGCCTGGATGGTGAGCGACCTCGGGAGCCGCAACGGCACGTTCCTCAACGGTGCGCGCATCCAGCAGCATCAGGCCCTGCGGGCGGGAGACTTGCTCGTCCTTGGGGGGGCCGGGCCACGATTTCGCGTAGAGCTCCCAGCCAATGCGGAGGCGAGGCCCTTCGTTCCGGTGCGACCGCCCGCATCAGCTCCAGCCGTGGGCACCACCGTAGCGATGGCTCAGGTTCCGTCGGCGCCGGGGGAGACGAGGTCGGGTTCGGTGGGTCAGGCGATGGTCGCGGCCATGCCCGCAGGCGCGCAGGTCGGACGGCGGACGGTCGCGCTGATGATCGACCAGGCGATCGTGGCCTCCCACGCCCGGCGGTCGAACACGGGCCTGAAGCTCGCGATCGTCGTGCTGTCCGGGCTCGTGGTCGCGTCGATCGCGCTCGGGTCATTCCTGGTGCTCGACCGGGCGCGCCGCCGCGAGTCCGAGGTCGCCGTGCCCGTGCCCGCGGGCGGGGATCCGAGCAGCGCGGGTTCGCGCCTCGCCGCGGCGAACGAGAACGCCATCTATCTCCTCGCGTACCAGCGACCGGACGGGCCGCGCACGCAGGGCTTCTGCACGGGCTTCGCGATTACCCGGGAGATCATCGCGACCAACGCGCACTGCGTGGTGGTCGCCAACGACGAGATCGCGCGCGGGTCGAGGATCGTGGCGTTGCGCAACAAGGCCCCCGGGGCGGTGCTCGATGCCCGGCCGGTGTACATGGACGCGCGCTTCCGCGACCCGCGCTTCTCCCGGGGCGGGACGGGGTACGACGTAGGGCTAGTGCGCGTGACCGGCACGCTGCCGACCTACGCCCGGCTGGCGACGGAGGCCGAGCTCTTTGCGCTGCACGAGGGCGACGCGGTGTTCGTCTACGGCTTCCCGGGGATGACCATGAACGAAGCTTCACCGGTCGCGACGATTACGCTCGGGCTGATCAACCGCGTGACCAATTTCCAGGACGGCATCGCGCAGCCGGCCGCGGCGCAGAAGCTACAGCACAGCGCGCAGACCTCTGGCGGGTCGTCGGGTAGCCCGATCTTCCTGCCGAGCGGCAGCGTCGTGGGCATCAACGCGGGTAGCCTGGCGGACGACGAGCGCCAGATCGTCATCGACCCCAGCAACGGGCAGCGCCGGGAGGTTGAGGTAAACCGAGGGTCGAACTTCAAGTATGGGATGCGCGCGGACCTGATCCGTCAGGGTCTCGCGGCGCTCGGGGTCGTGGGGCAGTGAGCTTCTGCTCGGTAGCATTTTCACCGGCAGGGGCATAGTCTCGCGACCGGCAGGTTCGAGCGCGCATCGAGGCCATGGCGAAGCTGGTGATCATCGGGCCGGACGGTCCCCAAGAGCGAGACCTTGCAACGGTGAACTCGCTCGGGCGCCACCCGAACAACAGCATCCAGCTGCTCGATCGGATCGTGTCCAAGGAGCACTGCGTCGTCGAGCTGCGCGGCAGCCGTTGGGTGCTGCGTGACCTCGGCTCGCTCAACGGCACCTACGTCAACGAGCAGCGGGTGGCCGGGGAGTCTTTCCTGTCCCACGGCGATCAGATCGCGCTGGGCAACACACGCGCGGTCTTCCAGGACGTCGCCGCACCACCGCCCGCCGTCGTCCCCTCGCAGGGCGTCCCGATGGTCGCCAATCCGGTGTCCCGGAGCGTCCCGCCCATCGGCGCTCCGCCGCGCGCGGCGGCCTCGCCGGCGGGCCCGATGGGGGCGCCCCCGATGGGGGCGCAGCCGCTCCAGGCGGTGCGCAACGTCACCATCGGTGGCGCGCAGATGGAGTCGCACGTCCGTACGAAGATCGCCGCGGAGATGCAGCAGTTCCTGCCCGAGCGCTCGCTCCAGGACGTGGAGGTGCTTCGCCGCGACTACGAGAAGCTGCGCATCTCGTACGAGCTCCAGCGGGCGATCGGCGCCGAGCTCGACCTCGACCGGCTGCTGGAGAAGATCCTCGAGCGCTCTTTCGACCTGCTCTCGGCGGACCGTGGGGTGATCCTGCTCTTCGAGGACGGCGAGCTGAAGCCGCGCTGCTCGCGGGCCAAGCGGGCCGGGCCGGAGGAGTTCGTCGCGTCGCGCGCCGTCGTCGGTCAGGTGGTCAAGGAGAAGGTCGCGGTGCTCTCCAGCGACGCCAAGGTCGACCCGCGCTTCGCCGAGTCGAAGTCCATCATCATGACGGGCATTCGCAGCTCGATGGCGGTTCCGTTGCTCCACAAGAGCGAGCTGCTGGGCGTGATGATGGTCGACTCGCAGAACCCCAACGCCTTCGGCGAGAAGGACCTGCAGCTCTTCACGAACATCGCCAACCAGGCGGCGCTCTTCATCGCCAACGCCGCGCTCGCGCAGAACCTGGAGCAGGAGGCGCTGGCGCGGGCGCGGTTCCAGCGGCTGCTCTCGCCGGCCATCGCCGAGCTCGTGGTGTCGGGCAAGCTGGAGTTGAAGCAGGGCGGCGAGCCCCGCGTGACGACGATGCTCTTCACGGACATCCGCGGGTTCACCTCGCGCTCGGAGACGATGCGCGCGGAGGACATCGTGCTCATGCTCAACGACTACTTCGAGCGCATGGTGGAGATCGTCTTCCGCTTCGAGGGCACGCTCGACAAGTTCGTGGGCGACGAGATCATGGCTCTCTTCGGCGCGCCGGTCTCCGGCCCGGATGACCATGTGCGGGCCGTGCAGTGCGCCCTCGCCATGCTCGACGAGCTGCGAAACTTCAACCGAGAGCGGGAGAGCATGGGGTTGCCCAGCTTCGAGATCGGCGTCGGCATCAACACCGGCGAGGTGGTC
>CAIOSS010001273.1 GCA_903860995.1 uncultured delta proteobacterium
CGCCGCCGCGCTGCACCCCGACTGAGGGGATTGCGTCCGACGCCCGGAGGCGCCACGACTCCGCTGCCGTGGACGCACCCATCTCGCTCGCCGGTCAATCCCTCGACAGCGCCCTCCACGAGGAGGTGCGAGCCCCCTGGGACGGCGCGCTCCTCGGGCGCGTCGCCCTCGCCGACGCCGCCACCGCCGCCGAGGCCGCGCGCCTCGCCGCGGAGGCCTTCCCCGCCACCTCCCGGCTCCCGGCGTTCCAGCGCGCGGCCTTCGTCGCCGCCGTCTCCCGGGGCGTCGCGGCCCGGCGCGAGGAGTTCGCGGCGCTCATCGCGCGGGAGGTCGCCAAGCCCATCGCCCTCGCTCGCGCGGAGGTCGACCGCGCGGTGCAGACCTTCCACCTCGGCGCGGAGGAGGCCACGCGCGTTGGGGGCGAGATGATCCCCCTCGACCAGACGCCCGCCGGCGCCACCGCCGCGGGCGTCACCCGCCGCGTCGCTGCTTCTCCGGTGCTCGCGATCACCCCCTTCAATTTCCCGATCAACCTCGTGGCCCACAAGCTCGCGCCCGCCTTCGCCGTCGGCGCGCCGGTGGTGCTCAAGCCCGCCCCGCAGGCCCCGCTCACCGCGGCGCTCCTCGCGCGGGTCGTCGCCGCGGCGTGCGCCGAGGCCGACGTGCCGGGCGCGATGCTCTCCGTGCTCCCCTGCGCCGTCGACGTCGCCGAGGGGCTCGTGCGCGACCCGCGGCTGGGCGTGCTCTCCTTCACCGGCAGCGCGCCGGTGGGCTGGCACCTGCGCGCGATCGCCCCCCGCAAGCGCGCGGTGCTCGAGCTCGGCGGCAACGCGGCGCTCATCGTGGCCGCCGACGCCGACCTCGACCGGGCGCTCGAGCGCGCCGTCGCGGGCGCCTACGGCTACGCGGGGCAGGTGTGCATCAAGGCCCAGCGGCTCTTTCTGCACGAGGCCATCGCGAGGGAGTTCACCGAGCGGCTGTGCGCCCGGGTGGCCTCGCTCGCGGTGCTCGACCCGCTCGACCCGTCGGCCCTCTGCAGCGCCCTCATCGACCGCCGGTCCGCCGACCGCGTGCGAGGGTGGATCGACGAGGCCGTCGCTGCGGGCGCCCGGGTGCTCGTCGGCGGCACGCAAGAGGGCTCGCGCGTCACGCCCGCGGTCGTCGCCGACGCCAGGCCCGGCATGAAACTCTGCGACGAGGAGCTCTTCGGCCCGGCGGTCACGCTGCACCCGTGGAGGGACGTCGATGCCATGATCGACGGCGTCAACGCCAGCCGGCACGGCCTCCAGGCGGGCCTCTTCACCCGCGACATCACCCTGGTTTCCAGGGCGTTCCAGCGCCTTGAGGTCGGCGCGGTGGTGCTCGACGACGGGCCGAGCTTCCGCGTCGACGCGATGCCCTACGGCGGCGTGAAGGACTCCGGCCACGGGCGCGAGGGCGTGCGCTCGGCCATCGCGGAGATCACCGACCTCCGGATGCTCGTCTGGCGCGGCCTGCTGGGCTGAAGACACCCCCTTGACTCAATCCGTCCACGGGGCGTCGCGCAGCAGCGCCGCCACAACGTCGAGCATCGGCCGCCGCGGGTCGTCGAGGCGCGCCGCGAAGTGCTGCGCGGTCGAGGGCTGCACCGCGGCGAACACCGGCCGCAGGGCGTCGGTCTCCAGGTGCCGCGCGATCATCGGCGTCGGCAGCACCGCCACGCCGCCGCCCTCCAGCGCCACGCGCTCGATGGCCGCGAGGCTCCCGAGGTGCAGCACCCGGCCGAAGCGCACCTCCCGCAGCCGCGGCGGCGCGGCGTCGAGCCACGGGCGCAGGCAGGGCAGCGAGGGGGCGCGGTCGAGGAGGGTGAACGCCCCGGCGTCCTCGGCGACCCGCAGGGCCTGGCGGCGCAGGGCGACGGGCGCGGCGACCATGCGCCACTGGAGGCCCACCAGCGGGGCGGAGAGCAGGCGTGGGTCGCGCACCGTGGGGCCCAGCACCGCGGCGTCGATCTGGTGGCGCACCAGCGCGGCGTGGAGGGCGTCGTGGTCGCCGACGTGGAGGTGCACGGTGAGCTCGGGGCGAAGCCGGGCCCAGCGGGACAGAAGCGGGGCGACCCAGCGGGCGGCGGCCTCGGGCTCGACGCCCAGCACCAGCTCGGCGCGCGGGGCCGGGCGCCGCTCGCCCGCGGCGTGGGCGCAGTCGAGCATGGCGTCGACGGCGCGGCGCGCGTAGGGGATGAGCGTCTGGCCCTGCGGGGTGAGGGCCACCGAGCGGGTGGTGCGACGGAAGAGCGGCGCCCCGAGCGCGGCCTCCAGCTGGCGCACCCGCTCGCTCACCACCGCGGGGGCGACCACGAGCGCGCGCGCCGCGGCGCGGAAGCTCAGGGTCTCCGCGATGGTGAGGAAGGTGCGGAGCTGGTCGACCGTCGGGGAC
>CAIOSS010001274.1 GCA_903860995.1 uncultured delta proteobacterium
AGGCTGATGCGCCCGAGGGTGCCCGCGCGAAACTCGTGCACCAGGATGTCGGCGGCCTTGTAGAGGTCGATGGTGCCGCCGCTGCGCAGGCAGCCGCGGCGTCGGCCGATCTCCTCCAGCAGGGCCCCCGCCGAGGCGGGCGCCTCCTTCAGCTTGTAGCGCGCGACCAGCAGCGCGGGGTAGCGCGCCAGGAAGTACGCCGCCGCGAAGAGCCCGACGCCCTGGTACTCGATGGCCTTGTCGGGGATCGCGCCGCCGAGCGCCAGCCGCAGCGTGGCGTCGTCGTCCTGGATCTTCGGCCAGAGCAGCCCCGGGTTGTCCGACAGGAGCATCCCGTTGGGGAGCGTCACCAGCTGGATCTCCTTGGTGACGGCGGGCTTGTCGCTCACGGCGGCCACGTCGCGCCCCATCAGGGTGTTGATGAGCGACGACTTGCCCACGTTGGGGATGCCCACGATCACCGCGCGCAGGGGCTTGTCGGCGCCGCGCTCACGCTGCGAGAGGCGCTCGCAGAGGGCGGGGATGCGCGAGCGGGCCTCCCCGACGCGCGCGAGGCTCGTGGCGATCGCGAGCACCGTGGGGTCGCCCTGGAAGTGCGCGAGCCAGGCCTCGGTGACCGCCGGGTCGGCGAGGTCGCTCTTGCTGAGCACCTTCACGCAGGGCTTCGCGCGCCGCAGCTCGGCCACCACGGGGTTGGCGCTCGCGGCCGGCATCCGGGCGTCGAGCACCTCGATGACGACGTCCTGCGAGGGCATCATCTCGCCCAGCAGGCGCCGAGCCTTCGTCATGTGCCCCGGGTACCACTGGATCGCCATCGATGGCGCTCCTAGCACGCCCGCCCCATCACCGGGGGCTCTGGGACGACCCCTCAGTACGTGACCCACCGCTGGTCGATGCGCGGGCCCTGCGCCGTCGGCATCATCAGGGTGAAGTGCGCCGTGCGGCCCTCGGGCGCCGCCCCGACGCTGCCCACCGCGACGATGGTCACCTCCTCGATGGTGCGCACGAAGGGCACGTGCCCGCTGCCGCAGATCACCACGTCGGCGGGGTCGTCGCCGATGAGCGCGCCCACCTCCTCGTCGTCGAGGTCGGGGGTGATGGCCTCGTCGGGGTCCATGGGCGAGCCGTGCACCACCACCCACTCGCGGCCGTCGGGCATCTCCAGCCGCAGGGCCTCCGGGAGCCGCCGGAGCTTGGCCAGGATGAGGTCGCCGAGGGCCTCGCGCGTCTCGGTGAAGCGCCGCGCCGCCGCGCGCTCCTCGTCGGACTTCGGCTGCAGCCGCGCGGGCTCCATCAGCGCCAGCGCCCGGTCGGTGGTGCCGCGCACGCAGCGCGCGTGGACCTCCATGAGCCGCATCCAGACGGCCAGCGGGTCGGCGCCCGGCAGCAGCAGGTCGCCCGCCACGAAGAGGCTCTCCACCCGCTCGTCTTTGAGGGCCGCGAGCACGGCGTCGAGCGCCGCCAGGTTGCCGTGCACGTCCGCGAGGAACGCCATCGGGCCGCGCACGCCCTCCATCTTCCAGGTCCGGTCCGAGGGGGTCGACGTCATCACGCAACCCTTTACTTCCGCGGCGCCCCCGGCGCCAGCGCTACCACCGCCGCGGCGCGCTCAGTCGTCGTCGTGCAGGGCGGGCACCCGCTGGCTGGCCCGCTGCGGGTCGCGCACGACCTCCACCTTCGTCGCCCGGCGCTTGTCCCCCTCGCGCACCACGAAGCGCAGCGAGTCCCACAGCACCACCGTGCCCACCGACGGCACCTTGCCCGCGCGCGCCGAGAGGAAGCCCCCCAGGGTGGTGTAGTCCCCGTCGTCCGGGAAGCGCACCGACAGCCGCTCGGACAGCTCGGACACCGCCATGCCCGCGCTCACCAGGTAGCGCCCCGGGGCGACCTCCACGAGCTCGGTGTCCACCTGCTCGTCGTGCTCGTCGCGGATGTCGCCGACCAGCTCTTCGAGAATGTCTTCGAGGGTCACCAGCCCGAGGATGGCCCCGAACTCGTCGACCACCATCGCCAGGTGCATGCGCTTCAGCTGAAGCTCGCGCAGCACCGAGGTCACCGGCTGCGTGTCCGACACCATGATCACCGGCTTGCGCGAGAGCGCCTCCAGCGAGCGCTCGCCCCCCTTTCCGGGCGCCTGCGTGGCGACGCGGAAGAGGTCCTTGGTGACCAGCACGCCGACGATGTTGTCGATCTGCCCGTCGTACAGGGGCACCCGCGAGTGGCCCTCGTCGCTCATGCGCTCGACGGCCTTGTCGAAGTCCGTGTGGACGTCGAGCGCCACCACCTGCGTGCGCGGCACCATGATCTCCCGCGCCGTGAGCTCCTTCAGGTCGATGACGTTCTGGAGCATCTCGCTGCTCACCGCGTCGACGGCGCCCGCCTGCTCGGCGGCCTCGACCACGTACTCGACCTCCTTCTCGGTCATCTCCCCGACGTGCTCCTGGCTGCGCTCGGCCAGCCAGCGCCGCATCGCCTTGCCCACCAGCGCCATCGGAAACGCGAAGGGCGCCAGCACCCACCCGATGGGCCGCACCCACCCGAGCGCCTGCGGCGCGATCTGCCGCGCACGGTGCCGCCCGATGGCCACCGCGGCCTCCGTCAAGAGCCCGTACACCGTCGCCACGGCCAGCACGCGCAGCACGATCTCCCACCACGGCGGCTGGTCTTGCATCGCCACGGCGACCATGAGCGCCGTCGCCAGGATGGGGCAGATCACCCGGCCCGCCAGCAGCCGCGAGAGCACCCGCATCGGGTCGGCGAGGTAGGTGTCCAGCCGCTTGCCCTTCGAGCCGAGCTCGTCGCGCAGGGCCCGCATGCGCGCGTCGGGCAGGGCCACGAGCGACGACTCGATGGTCACCAGCACGGCGCCCAGCGCGAGAAACAGCGAGGCCCCCAGAACCGCCGCCACCTCTGGATTACCGCCACTCACCGATGTTTACGCAGTCCGATCGCCCGCCTAAGGGGGTGAAATCCCCTTCGAGGTGCACCGCACGCTATCACCCGCCTCCCCGGGGTGCCAAGCGCGGCGCCCGGTGCGGTGCGGGTGCCGTTGCTGACGTGGGCGCCGGAGTTCGGAATCGGGCAGCGGAGGGGGGGGGGGAGGCGGATGTGCCAGACCGCGGGGACGGTGTGCGATCGGGCGCTGCCGGACGTGCCGCTGCGGCGGTGGGTCATGAGCGTCCCTTACGAGCTGCGGAGGGTGCTCGCGTCCGACCCGGCGATGCTGACGCGGACGTCGCGGGTGTTCTTCCAAGAGCTCCGTCGATGGTACCGCGAGGCGGTAGCCGTCGCCGTCGAAGTGGAGGGTGTCGTCGCGCAGCACCTTCGATGCGAGGCCATGAAACCGCTCGTCCATCGCGGCGTTGAGGAAGGGTCGAACCCTGGGCATGGGCGTGCGCCGCGACTCCGCACGCCGGCGGAACACGTCGATCTCCCCGGAGCCTCGGCGGCCCACGTCGGCTGGAGCTCGGACCACGCGGCCCGTCGCTCGCCGCGCGGTTGCCCCGACGGGGTGCTGCGCGGCCCTTGGGTCAACGTCGGGCCCTGCGGCCTCCCGGACGCCGAGTAGCCGCTGGGTCGATGCGGCGCCGTCGGCGAGCGCGGCGGACCTGGGCGACGCATTCGGGGCGCTCGGTCAAGCACCGGTGGAGCCGTGCCACGAGGCCTCCGGGGTGTTGCTTCGCCGATTGCCCTCCAGGTCCGCGGTGCTGTTCGGCCGCCACCGAGGCCGGTGACTGCGGCCGTGGACGGACGCTCCCCCTCCCGGCCAGGCCCGGTATCGTCGGCGTGGTCCGCTGCTCCCTGCCTCATCCCACCGCCCCACTGAACCCACTGCCATGACCACGCCCCCGCCCGTCTACGTCCCCACCCTTGTCGGCCGCGACGACCCCGACGCGCTCGCCGCGGGCCTCCTCGCGCTCGTCCGTCACGACCCGCCCGACGCCGCGACCGTCGCCCGCCTCACGTCCCTGCGCGCCGCGCCTGGCTCCGATTGATCGCTCCGCAACGCCGCGTGGAGCCCCTCCGCCGCTCTCTGCCATGATGCGCGTGACCGATCTGACTGCCGGTGCGCCCGCTGCGCGCACTTCCACTCCGAGCGCTGGGACCCCGAGAGCAACGCGACGATGGGCGAGTGCGTCGTGGTGATCGCGCTCCTTGTCGCTGCGATTGGGAGCCGCCGACCCGAGCGGACGGTTCGCGTCGCGACCGTGGCAATCCTCTGCGGCGGGTCGATTTGGATGAAGGATCGATTCAAACGCGGACACAGCACCGCAGTGCTGCGGTCACTTTGACCGCGTGGAGGCTTTCACCCCCTATGAACCGACTCATCGCTTGCCTTGCACTCTCCGCCGGATGGGCCGTCGCGTGCGCCCCGACGACGGTCTCCTCCCCGCCCAGGGACGGCGCCGCGGTCGCCCAGGACGCGGGCTTGAGCCTCCCTCGGTTTGGTGGACACCCCCGATGACCCGAGAATGGTCGAGGAGTGATCCATGGAAAAGCAGAGCAAGCATCGCAAGAAGGCACGGCAGCGACGGACCTTCACCCCGCAGTTCAAGGCCGAGGCCGTCCGCCTCTGCCGGGTCGGGGATCGCAGCGTGGCCCAGGTCGCCGTCGATCTGGACCTCACCGAGACGGCCCTGCGGGAGTGGGTCCAGCGGGCCGATCACGCGGCCGAGACGCCCGTCGTGGGCGCGCTCACGAGCGACGAGCGCGAGGAGCTGGCGCGGCTGCGGCGGGACAACAAGCGCCTTCTGATGGAGCGCGACATCTTAAAAAAAGCGACGGCCTTCTTCGCCAAGGAGAGCACGTGAGATTCGTGTTCATCCAGGCGCAGAAGGCGCTCTTTCCGATCACGGTCCTGTGCGCGGTGCTGGGGGTCTCGGCCAGCGGCTTCTACGCCTGGCTCACCCGGCCGACCTCCGCCCGCGCGCGCGCCGACGAGCAGCTCGCGGTGCAGATCGTCGCGGTGCACACGCGCAGCCGGCGCACCTACGGCAGCCCGCGCGTGCTCGCCTCGCTGCGGGCCAAGGGGCTCCGCGTGGGCAAGACGCGCGTCGAGCGGCTGATGCGCACGCGGGGCGTTCGGGCCGAGCGGAAGCGCCCGTTCCGCACGACGACCGACTCGCGCCACGACTCGCCCATCGCGCCCAATCGGCTCGCGCGCGACTTCACGGCGAAGGCCCCCAACCGCGTCTGGGTGACGGACGTGACCGCGGTGCGCACGCAGGAGGGCTGGCTGTTCGTGGCGGCGATGCTCGACCTGTTCGCGCGCCGCGTGGTGGCGTGGGCGACGAGCGCGGTCAACGACACCGCGCTGGCCCTCGCGGCGCTCGAGGGGGCCGTCCGTTCGCGCCAGCCAGCGCCTGGCCTGGTGCACCACTCGGACCGCGGGAGCCCCTACGCGAGCGCGCGGTATCGGGCGGCGTTGGAGGGCCACGCGATGCTGGCAAGCATGAGCCGCAAGGGCGACTGCTGGGACAACGCGGTGGCCGAGAGCTTCTTCAGCACCCTCAAGTCGGAGCTCACCGAGCGGGTTGACTATGCCACCCGCGCGCAGGCCCAGCGGGCCATCGGCGAGTACATCGACGACTTCTACAATGTGGAACGCCGCCACTCGTTCAATGGATATGTCAATCCAGTTGAGTACGAATTACGTAGCGCTCTGGGAGGCGTTACCCCATAAGCCAACTGTCCACCGAATCGGGGGAGGCTCAGCTTCATGACGCTCGACGACGGCGCGGTGCTCACCAACGACGCGGGCACCCCGCCCGCGGTCGATGGAGGCACCACCCCGACGGTCGATGGAGGCACCACCCCGACGGTCGATGGAGGCACCACCCCGACGGTCGACGGGGGCACCACCCCGACGGTCGATGGAGGCACCACCCCGACGGTCGATGGGGGCACCACGGCGTCGGACGTGCCGGTGACCTGCACGGGCACGCAGATCGTGTGTGCGAACGCGTGCGTGACCCCGGCGACGGACGCGGAGAACTGCGGGCGCTGCGGCCGTAGCTGCGGCGCGGGCGGCACCTGCGCCATGGGAGTGTGCACCTGCGGCGGCGGCGCGGTGCTCTGCAACGGCGGCTGCGCGAACATCGCCACCGATCGACAGAACTGCGGGCGCTGCGGGCAGGCGTGCACGTCCGGGCAGAGCTGCGTGAGCGGCGCGTGCGTGTGCGACTCCGGCGCGGTGCGCTGCGGCGGCGGGGCCTGCGTCAACGTCGCGACGGACCCGCAGAACTGCGGCGGCTGCGGCATGGCGTGCAGCCGCGGGTCGGCCTGCGTGAGCGGGCGCTGCGCGTGCCCCGCGGGCACCACCGCGGACACGACCGGCCGCTGCGTGAACACCGCGACGGACCCGCAGAACTGCGGCGCCATCGGCAACCGCTGCCGCGCCGATCAGATGTGCGCGTCGCGCGTGTGCGAATGCCGCCCGGGGCTCACGGAGGCCGGCGGGCGCTGCGTCGACCTGCAGACCAGCGTGCAGAACTGCGGCGCCGTCGGGCGCGCGTGCACCGGCGGGCAGCTGTGCGTCGCCGGGTCGTGCGTGGCCGCAGACCGTTGCACCGCCCCCTCGCGGGTGTGCAACGGCGCGTGCGTGAACATCGTGACGGACCCGTCGAACTGCGGCCAGTGCGGCCGCGCCTGCGCGACCACCTCGCTCTGCGTGGGCGGCTCGTGCCAGCCGTACATCGTCGCCACGGGCTGCACCACCTGCCCGTGCATGGCCTGCGTGGGCGACCTCGTGACCTGCTGCACCCCGGCGGGCTTCCCCGGTCCGTTGTGCACCGAGGCCTCGCGCTGCCCGTAAGGACGCACCTGAGGGGTCCGGCGCTGCACGCCGACACTCTCCTGCGGCCACGTCAGAAGCTCTCGACGAAGGACCGCCCACCGCGAAACTCGCACCGCTGGGTGCTCTGGTAACTTGCGCGGCCCTCGCCGCCAGGGTCGGGGCACTCGGCGTCCCGTCCTCACGGCCGACGGTTGAACGGAGAAGGCACGCCCATGGACCCGTCCGAGTTTCCTCTGCGTGAGGTGCTCGAAACCATCGATCGCGCCCACGCGCCGGCCGTGGCTAACGCCATCGCGGCGTGCGAGCCACGGATCATCCCTGAACTCCGCGTGCCCGAGGCCGTGACGCGCGCGGCCCTCCGTCGCCGCGGGGCTGCCCGCGAGCGACGCGATCCTGGCCTTCGACGCGCTGTACGGGGGCCTGGTGTGCGGTGCGTGCGCCGCCTTCGCACCCTCCGCGCCCGCGTTCAGTGCTCGCCTGCGCCGGTTGCCGCCGCGGGCGACGGTCACCACCTTAGGCCCCGTGCAACGCTGTGTGTCTCTCACGCTGAAGGTCGTCGCCGCCGTCGCGGTGACCGCCTTCGTCGTCGACCTCGCCTGGAGCCTCATGACCCGTGTCGCGGAACCCGCCTTCGCTGTAGAGACCCGCGACGGCGACTTCGAGGTGCGCGCCTACGCCCAGCGTGTCGTCGCCGAGACGACCGTCGACGGGACCTGGGGCGCCGTCGGCAACGAGGGATTCCGCCGGCTCGCGGGCTACATCTTCGGCGGCAACACCACCCGCGCCAGCATCGCCATGACCGCGCCGGTCGCGCAGCGCGAGACGGGCCGCGCGATCGCGATGACCGCCCCGGTCGCGCAGCGCGCGGTGGGCGCCGCATGGGTGGTCTCGTTCACCATGCCCGCGGGCGAGACCCTCGCGACGCTGCCGCGCCCGATCGACGCAAGGGTGACGCTGCGGGAGCTGCCCGCGGCGCGCGTGGTCGTGGTGCGCTTCAGCGGCCTGTGCGGCGAGGGGTCGAGGGTCGAGCACACGCGCGCGCTCCGCGCGTGGGCCGAGGCGCGAGGGCTCGCGGTGACCGGCGAGCCCGAGGTGAACCGCTACAACCCGCCGTGGACGCTGTGGTTCCTCCGGCGCAACGAGGTGTGGCTCGCGCTCCGATCGGACGCGTAGTCTCGCGCGGCGCGGCGTGGGCTGCATCGGGGGCGCGATCGCGCCGTGTGGCCTGGCCGTGGTGGCGCGTGGAGGGAGTAGTCTGCGCGCCACCATGAGCGACGCCCCCACCTTACGAGAGCGACAGCGTGCAGCGGGTGCGGTGCCCGTCGATGCCCCCAATGGCCCTCGCCCGATGATCAGGCGCGTACTGCGGTGGGTGCTGGCCGTCGCGATGGTTGCGGTGGGCGTGCGGCACTTCACCGACCCGGAGCCCTTCGTGCGCATCGTCCCGGCGGCGCTGCCGGCGAAGCTCGCGCTCGTCTGGATCAGCGGCGCCGCGGAGGTGCTCGGCGGTGTGGGGCTGCTCTTCCCGCGCACGCGGCGGTGGGCGGGCTACGGGCTCATCGCGCTGTATTTTGCGGTCTTTCCGGCCAACGTGAACATGGCCCTGAACCACCTGCCGCTCGGCGACGCGGTGATGCCGACGTGGGCGCTCTGGGCGCGGCTGCCGATGCAGGCGGTGCTCATCGCGCTCGCGTGGTGGGTCTCGCGCGACGACGACGCGCGCTGAGTCACAGCCCGGCGGTCAACGGCCATCGGAAACTGACCCACCCCGGGGTCCGTTTCCGTGGCCGCTCACCGCTGGAGGGCGGTCGCGGGGTCGACCTGGGCTCGTACCGCGACGAAGAGGAGGCGCGGCTGCCGCCTTCGAGGCGACCGTGGACGGGCACCCCGACGGAGCGCTTGCCCGTTGCCGAACGGGCACGTCGTGCGTGCCATGGCGCGCGAGATAGGGGGGTAGGGGCTCGCGACGACTTCCGGGTGGGCCGCCCGGCGCGGCGCCTCACGGCCACGGGGCGTTGGATGCCCTATTCGCCACCCCCGCCGCCACCCCGCCGCCATGGCGGCGCCGTCACGATACGCTGGTTTTCCAGCGCTCCGGTGACGGCACGCGCGGTGCGATGGGTGTAGCCTGAGGCCCTATGGTGACGCGGCGGAGTGGCGGGGTG
>CAIOSS010001275.1 GCA_903860995.1 uncultured delta proteobacterium
CACGTTGAGGTCCATCGGCGCGACGGCGAACGAGTCGCGGTCGGCTCGATGGACATCAAGCGACAGGCGTCGGCGCGCCGCGCCGTTGATGCCCATCAGCCAGCCGGTGCGCTACGCCATCAACCAGCGCGCCCGGTAACACCCGCCGAGCTCGCCCTCGAGCAGGAGCGGCGCCGCGCGCACGACCTCGCGCAACGCCTCCACGCCGCGGCAAACCCGTTCACTGAGCAACCGCCAGCGCCGTTCACGGCCCGCCTCGCGGCCATCGGGGTCGGCCTCGTCGCGCTCGGCGCCGCCCTCGGGTTCGGCGTCGGCTGGATCACCCTCGCCCCGACGTCCACTGCGCCCGCGCCGTCGCCCACGCTCGGCGCAGCCCGGATGCCACCCGTGGCCCCCGTCGCCTCCCCTGCGCCGCCCGAGATCACACCGACCATCAGGGTGCCGGTGCCGGTGCCGGTCACCCCGCCCGGCCGTAGTGACTGCGAGTCGAGGGGGATGCGATACGTGGGCGTCCCCGGGGCACCCGGCACGTTCTGCATCGACCGTGAACTCGTACAAGAAGGGGAGTACCGCCGCTGTGTCTCCGAGCAGCGCTGCCCACATCCGCCGCCCGTCACCGTGCTCGGCGCCAACTGGAACGACCTCAACAACGACGGCCTCGCTGCCAACTATCTTCCGGCGCCGATGGCCCTCCAGTACTGCCGACAACGCCTCGGACCAGGAAGCGATCTCCCAACTCGCGCCGAGCGCGACCTCGCGGCGCAAGCTCGCGTCGTGGTCGGCGCCGGGCTGACGACCGAGTGGCTCGGCGACCGGTCCAACGACGGAATGCGCGGCGTGCGTGGTGACCTCCCTGCGAGAGACGAGACCCGCGGCTACCGCGACGTGAGCTTCCGCTGCGTGCTTCGCGCCGAGCCGCGATGACCCTCCCCTGGCACCTCGACGAGGCCAGCGCGCGGCATGCGCTTCCGCACCCCATCGCGGTGCTCTGCGACCGGCTGCGCACGCACGATGACGCCTCGCGTCTCTCCGCGGTGCTCGTGCTCGCCGAGGGCATCGCGCGCTACCTCGCGCTCGTCCTCCTCGCCGACGCCGCCGCCCGCGGAACCTCACCGTCGGTGCTCTCCCGCTACACGACCGCGCGCGGATTCGGCAGCGCGCTCGGCACCATCCAGCACTTCGCGAACGCCACGCGCGGCGCGCCCGATCGACTGCTCCCCGAGCTCGACGCCTTGATCGCCAGCCCGTGGTGGCAGGCGCTCGATCGCTTCAAGGCGCTGCGCAACGACGCCTCGCACGGCCGCGTCAACCTCGCCGCCGAGGCCACGACGCTGCTGCGCCGACACGACGAAGACCTCCGCACGCTGATCGACGGCTGCGCATTCCTGGTGCGCTACCCGCTGGGCATCCTGAGGGCGGTGCGCACTGGCGGCAACGGTCGTACCTCCGGTCGCTGGCAGGCGTGCCGCGGACCCACCCCGCGCGGTGGCCTCGTCGAGCTCCACGACGTCGGAGGAATCCCCAGCGACCAGATCCTCCTGGTCGACACGGCGCGCGCGCGGGTGCTCACGGTCGCGCCGTTTCTCTGCCTGCTCGACGACGACTTCTACTGGCTCGACCTCCCTCCGCCCGAAGACCGCGCCCGCATGCCCTATCGCTCACCAGTGCCCGGCGTGCCCGCTCGGGACTCGCTCCCGACCGGGCTCTACGACCCCCGCGGAGCCCACCCCGATGGCCTGCCCTTCGCGCAGTGGTCAGCCCCTCCACCCTCGTTGATGGCGTGACGCGCTTCGTCGTTCACGCTGCGTGATGGGATAAAGCAACGGCCCCTCGCCGAGCGTGAATGCCCGGATCGAGAGGCCGCTACCCTCCTGGTTGCTAGACGAGGAGGGCAGAGTGTCGCACGGGTTGTTGCGCGATCCGAGATGGGTCGCGGGGATGTTGGCGCTGGACGTGGCGCTGGCCGACGAGGTTCGGTCGGCCGGGTGCCCCTGCGGAGGGCGCCTTCATCGTGCGAGCTACCCGCGCAAGCCGCGGGGTTTGCTGCCGGGGTTCGACGTCGAGGCGCTCTCTCGGCGCACCAGCTTCTGCTGCCATCGGGACGGCTGCCGCGAGCGCGCGACGCCCCCGTCGGTGGTCTTCCTGGGCCGCCGCGTCTACGCGGGAGCCGCCGTGGTGCTGGGCG
>CAIOSS010001276.1 GCA_903860995.1 uncultured delta proteobacterium
AAGAGGTAGCAGGAGTAGCCGAGGCCGCGGGCGAGGGCGACGGCGCCGCGCTCGTAGAGCACGCCGTCCCAGGCGGGCGGGACGCGCACCGAGAGGCCGAAGGCGAGGCGCGCCGCGAGGGCCAGCGCGGCGAGCGCGAGGGTGACCGCGCGGTGGCCGGGCGGGGTCGAGCTCATGGCGTGCGCGTCGGGCAGAGCACCGCGCCCCCGAGCACCGCCAGCAGCGGCAGGAACACCATGTGGTAGCGGTCGCCGCCGAAGAAGACGGCGTGCACGGCGAGGGAGCCGGCGACGGCGCCGAGGGAGAGCGCGGCCGCGCGGGGGAGGGGATCGCGACGGGCCACGAGCGCGACGAGCGCGAGCGCGCACACGAGGCGGTGCCAGGCGGTGAGCCAGCGGCCCGCGCGGGCGGCGGCGGCGGGGGAGAGGGCGCCCGCCTCCGCGAGGTAGGCCGCGGGGGCGGTCTCGTAGTCGAGCAGGGCCTGTAGCTTGGCGGGCATGAGCCCCACCCAGCGCATCGGGTGGGTGGCGATGCGGCGCAGGGCGAGGCGGCCGTAGCAGCGGTCCTTGGCGACCTCGGTGAGCACCGGGCCGCAGCCCTCGCCGCGGCGCAGGGGGCGGTAGGTTCCGCCCGCGTCGGGGTCGGCGCCGATGAAGAGGTTCGAGCCGCCGTTGACCGACACCAGCGCGCAGCCGTCGAGCGCGCGGCAGTTGCGGATCGTCCACGGCAGCACCACCGCGGCGCAGGCCACGCCGACGAGGGCGAGGGTGCGGGCGCGCGCGGCCCAGCGCGGCGACGGCGAGGCGAGCAGCGCCACGATGGGCGCGAGCAAGAGGGACTGCGGGCGCACCAGGCCGCCGAGGCCGAAGAGCAGGCCCGCGGCGAGGGCGACGGGCGCGCGGCGGTCGCGGGCGTAGCGCTCGGCGAGGGCGATCGCCCCCACCAGGAGCGCCGCGGAGACGGTCTCCGTCATGAGCGTGGAGGTGTAGAGCACCGCGCCGGGGGAGAGCGCGTAGAGGCCCGCGGCGAGGTGCGCGGCGGGGGCGCCGTAGGCGCGGCGGGCGAGGGCGAAGACCGCGGCGGTGGTGAGGGCGGCGGCGGCGACGTTGAGCGCCCCGGCGACCCACAGACCGGGCCCGAGCGCGGCGTGCGCGAGCCCGAGCAGCGCGGGGTAGCCCACCGGGTAGAAGGCCGTCGGGAGGTACGGCGGGAGGTTGTTGTAGGTGTCGACGAAGCCCATCCCCTGGGCGATGCGCTGCGCGGTGCGCTCGTAGATGATCCCGTCCCAGGCGACGGCCGGGGGCACCGCGCGCAGCCACGCGACGCGCACGAGCCCGGCCAGCAGAGACCAGGCGAGCGCGCTCACCGGGCCTCTGCGGCGGCGGCGGCGGGGCGCGTCGCGAGCAGCATGAGCGCGGGCGCGAGCACGAGGTGGTAGCGGTCGGCGCCCAGGAAGGCGAAGTGCGTCGCGGCGGTGGCGGCGGCGGCGACAGCGACGGCGCGGGTGGTGGGGTCGCCCGCGCGGCGGCGGCGCCAGGCGAGCGCGAGCAGCGACCACCAGGCGAGGGTGCACACGGCCGTGGCGGCGAGGGCGGCGCGGTCGGAGCGCAGCGGGGTGTACGGGGTGCGCAGGTAGCTGACCGGGTCGTGCTCCCAGGCGAAGGTGACCACGAGCTTCTCGACGCCGAGCGCCGCCCAGCGCAGCGGGGCCGCGGCGACGCGGGCGAGCGCGGCGTCGCGCAGGCAGCGGTCGCGGGCCACCTCGCCGTGGACGTGTCGGCAGTCGTCCGGGGTGACCGGGCGGAGGTAGCCGCCGCGGGCGTCGTCGAGGGTGCCGATGAGGGCGTTGGATCCGCCGTTGGTGCTGACCAGCGCCGGGGCGTCGAGGGAGAGGGCG
>CAIOSS010001277.1 GCA_903860995.1 uncultured delta proteobacterium
CCGCGGGGGCGTCGGCGCTCACGTCGGCCGCGGGGGCGTCGGCGCTCACGTCGGCCGCGGGGGCGTCGGCGCTCACGTCGGCCGCGCTGGCGTCGGGCGCGGGCGGCCCCGCGGGGTCGCTGGCGCAGGCGACGAGGAGTGCGAAGGCGGCGGTGCTTCGGGGCAGACAGCGGAGCATGGGAGGTTGCCTCTCCGTCGCTCCATTGCCATCGGCGCGGGTCTTCGACCACAATGGTTCTAGCAAGGGACTCTTGCAGAGAGAGCAATGATCACCGATGGCGGGCACCTTCGAAGAGATCGAGGCCTTCGCGCGCGTGGTCGAGAGCGGGTCGTTCGCGGCGGCGGCGGCGGCGCTGGGCCTGTCGGCCTCCGTGGTTACGCGGCGGGTGCAGGCGCTCGAGGCGCGTCTGGCCGTGCAGCTCCTGCAGCGCACCACCCGTCGTGTCGCGCTCACCGAGGCGGGGCAGCTCTTTCACGACCGCGTGGCGCGCATCCCGGCGCTGCTCGGCGAGGCGACGGAGGCCGTGCGTGACCTCGGCACCGGCGTGGCCGGCCAGCTCCGGGTCATCATGCCGTCGTCGTTCGCAAGCTCGGGCTTTCACCACCAGGTGATCCCGCGGTTTCTGCGCGAGCACCCCGCGGTGCACCTCACGCTCCGCGTGGTGACCGATCCCCTGGCGCACCTTCGCGAAGACTTCGACCTCCTGGTGGCCGCGCGCGGGCCGGGGCTGCGCTTCCCCGACACGTCGCACGTGCGTCGGCGGCTGGTGAAGTTTCGCTGCGCCGTCTTCGCGTCGCCCGCCTACGTCGCCCGCCACGGCGCGCCGCGCACGCCCGCCGACCTCGCCGGTCACAACTGCCTGAGCTACCCCGATCGGCGCTGGCACTTCGTCGACCCCTTGCCGCGCGCGCCCCTCGCGGTGCTCACGCGGGGCACGCTCACCACCAACAGCAACGCCATGCTCTACGCGGGCGTGCTGGGCGGCATCGGCATCGCGTACACCACCCCCTATTTCTTCGAGGCCGACGAGGCCGAAGGGCGCGTCGTGCGCGTTCTTGCGCGCTACACCGAGCACGCCGAGCAGGAGATTCATCTGTTTCACCCCGCGGGCCGCTTTCGGCCCAGGCGGGTGCGCGCCTTCGCCGACGCCCTCGCGATCCACTTCGGCGAGCGTGGCGCGCCGCACGCCCCGCGCGCGAGCAGCACCACCGCGCGCGCATCGGAGTAGATCACCGGGCGCACCGAGCCCTCGTTGTACTCGACCGGGCAGGGCACCCTCGTCGACGTCGCAGGCACGCTTCGCGCCTGCATTGCCGCCGCGTCGGGAGCGCGACGCGTTCGTCCGCCGCCACGCACACGTCCGCGTGCAGGTTGAACCCGTCGAGCTCGGCGACGAGCCCGCGCGACGCTTGTTGCCACGGCGCGCGCACCCGCTCGTCGTCGCGCGAAAGCTCCCCGCCCGCCGGCCGTGCGCCGAAGCCCCTCCATCCCATCGTCGCTCGTGCCGTCGCCCTCGCCTTGCGACCGCTTCGCCCGCTGCGCCTCGATCGTCTCCAGCCGCGCGATCACTCCACACAGCTCGTCGCGCGTCGGCGCCGCGGTCGCCACGAAGGTCTGGGCAGAGCGCCCGCCCACGCCTGCGGTCATCGGCCTCGCCGATCGAGGGGAGCACCCGCCCAGGCCTGCAGTCCCCGGCCTCGCCGATCGAGGGGAGCACCCGCCCAGGCCTGCGATCACCGGCCTCGCCCTCCGAGGGGAGCACCCG
>CAIOSS010001278.1 GCA_903860995.1 uncultured delta proteobacterium
CCGGGTGCTACGCGACGCCCGCGACGCCGTCTTCGCGGCCTGGAACCAGGCGCGCGGCGGCGCCGCGCGGACCACGGCGGCGCGCGCCCAGGAGGAGTCGGCGGAGGCCGCGGCGCGCACGGCGCACGAGCGGCTGACCCATGGGGCGGGCACCGAGCTCGAGGCCCTGCTGGCCGACCGCGACGCGTTCGCCGCGCGCGTCGCGAGGGTGCAGGCCGACGCCGACCTCGGCTACGCGCGGGTGCTGCTGCGCCTGGCCGCGGCTCGTCCCCTCGACGCGGCGGTGGCACCGTGACGGCCCCGACGCGGGCGATGGCGGCGCCGATTCGGTCTCAGGCAAGCGTGCTGGGGCGCGTCCGAATCATGGCGGCCGTGGGCCTGCGGATGATGCTGCATGACCGGCTGAAGACGATGGGCACGATGCTCGGCGTGGTCTTCGCCACGGTGCTGTCGGCCCAGCAGCTCGGCACGTTCATGGGCCTGCTGCAGAAGAACACGATGCTGGCCGACAACGTGGTGGCCGACCTCTGGGTGCTGCCCCGCGGCCTGCCCACGCTGCAGGACACGGCCCCGATGTCGATGAGCGTGGTGCACCGCGCGCGCACGACGCCGGGCGTGGCGTGGGCCGAGCCGCTGCTCTACGGAGGCGCGGCGGTGAAGGTCGACGGCGGCACGACCGAGCCCATCACCGTCCTCGGCACCCGCCTCCCCCGCGGCGCCGGCGGCCCCTGGAACATCATCGCCGGCGACCCCGCTGCCCTCGGCCGCCCCGACGCCATGTTCTTCGACGACAACCTCCGCCCGAAGCTCAACGGGCTCAACCTCGGCTCGGTGCGCGAGGTCAACGGCCACCGCGTGCGCGCCGTCGGCTTCACCTGGGGGCTCCAGCCCTTCGGTCCGCCCTACGCTTTCGCCGAGTTCGACACCGCGCGCTCGCTGCTCAACATCGCCTCCGACCAGACCCACTTCGGCCTCGTCGGCCTACTCCCCGGCGCCGATGCCGCCCGCACCCAGCGCGAGCTCCAGGCCCGCCTGCCCGACGCGCTGGTGCTCACCCGGCCGCAGCTGCAGTCGAAGATCGTTCGCTACCTCCTCACCCAGAGCGCGCTCGGCATCTCGTTTGGCACCAGCACCGCGTTCGCGCTCATCGTGGGCTTCGTCATCGTCGGCCTGACCATGTTCTCCGCGGTCGTCGACAACCTCCGCGAGTTCGGCACGCTCAAGGCCCTCGGCGCCACCAACGTCGACCTCGCCGTGGTGCTCCTCGTGCAGTCCGTGCTCTTCGCCCTCGCCGGGTCGCTCGTCGGGCTCTTCCTCGCGACCCGCATGGCCGCGGGCATCCGCTCGGCCGACCTCGCCCTGGTGCTCCCGCCGTGGCTCTTCGGCGCCACCGTGCTGGCGATGGTCGCGATGTGCGTCACGGCGTCGTCGCTGGCGCTGCTGAGGGTGCGCAGCGTCGAGCCGGGGATGGTGTTTCGATGAGCGACTGGGCGATCGAGGCGCGCGGCGTGCGCAAGGTCTACGGGGAGGGCGACATCGCGTACCAGGCCCTGCGCGGGGTCGACTTCCGGGTGGCCCGCGGCGAGTTCGTGATGCTGTCGGGCCCGTCGGGCTCGGGCAAGACCACGCTGCTGTCCATCCTCGGATGTGTGCTGCGCGCGACCGAGGGAAGCGTGCGGCTCTACGGCACCGACATCACCGCCGCGAAGGAGCGCGACCTGCCGTCGCTCCGGATGTCCCACGTCGGGTTCATCTTCCAGGGACACAACCTCATCGCGTCGATGTCCGTGGCCGACAACGTCGGCCTGCTGCTCGAGCTGCGCGGCTGGTCACGCCGCGACGCCCGCGCCGAGTCGCTGCGCCTGCTCGCCGACGTGGGCCTCGCCGACCTCGGCGACCGCCCGCCCAGAGACCTCTCCGGCGGCCAGCGTCAGCGCGTCGCCATCGCCCGCGCGCTCGCCGGGTCGCCCCCGGTCATTCTCGCCGACGAGCCCACGGCGAGCCTCGACGCCCAGTCGGGGATGAAGGTCACCGAGACCCTCAAAGCCCTCGCCACCGAGCGCGGGCACACCGTCATCGTGGTGACCCACGACAACCGCATCTACCACCTCGCCGACCGCATCGTGCGCATCGAGGACGGCCGCATCGTCGACGAGCCCCACGCGTGAGAACCGCCATGAAGATCATCCCCTGGAAGACGGCCGCCGCGGGCGTCGCCGCCGTGTTCATGCTCACCACCGTGGTGCGCGCGGTCACCGCGCAGCCCTCGACCCAGCCCGACGCGCGCGACATCCAGGGCGGGGCGCGCATCGAGCGACCGCCGGCGGGGCGCACCGACCCGCGCGACGAGGTTCCGCGCGGCGACCTCATCGCGGGCAACGGGGTGGTCGAGCCCGCCGACCGCGAGACCCGCGTCGCGGCCGCCGTCTCGGGGCGCCTCGCCCGCGTCGCGGTGCGCGAGGGCGACCACGTGCACGCCGGCGACGTCCTCGCCGAGCTCGCCAGCGAGCCCGAGCAGGCCGCCCTGGCCGCCGCCGAGGCCGAGGTCGCCGTCG
>CAIOSS010001279.1 GCA_903860995.1 uncultured delta proteobacterium
GCACGCGCCACAGGCGTCCGTGCGGATGCAGAGGCCGGTCGACGCGTTGCGGCCGCACCGCCCGCAGACGAGGCAGGAGCGGCCGTCGCCGCACAGCACGCCGCACGAGTCGTAGCCGAAGCACGGCGGCTGCACCCACTGCGCCACCACTCCGGGCCGCTGGTTCGCCGCGAAGAACTCCGCCAGCTTCGCCTGGAACGGCCTCCGCCGGAGGGCGGCCCGCGCGGCCTGCGCACGCGCGCCGATGTCCCCCACCACCACCTCGAACGTCACGTCGACCGACCCCTTGGGCGGCTGCGGCCGCGTGAGCTCCCCCGTGCTACACGCCCGCCCGGACCCGCTCGGCCCGCACGCCTGCACCACACGAACCCGCGCCGCGGCAACAGCGGTGGGGTTCCCGGCAGCGTCCTGAATGCCCGAGGCGAAGATGGCCTGGGCGGCGAGGAGCTCGTCGATAGACTGGACCCCAATCAGCCGCACTGTGCCTCGCACAGCGTGCACGTCGGGCCTACCCAAGCAGAAACCGCTGGCATTTGGCCCCGGGCCGCCGCACACGCCGCAGGCGTCCACGACGCTGCCGCGCGCACCGCCGGTGCATGGGGCGAGCAGGCTGCGCAGAGTGGGGAGGCAGCTGCGGCCGTCGCCGTCGCAGACGCCGCAGACGTCGACGAGGCGCATGGAGTAGGGCAGCCCGTCACACCCGCCGCAAGAGCGGTTCGCCGCCTCCGGCGCCGTGCACGCGCCGCACTCGTCGAGAACCGTGCCGACCGGGCACGCAGTGATGGCGCAGAAGAGCCCTCCGCCGTTGCAGACCCCCTTGCAGTCAAAGCGCTGGAACGAGTTGCGCACGCTGTCGCACCCCCGGCACGCCGTCGCAAGCGGCCGGCACTGCCCGCACGCGTCCCATACCCGCCCGGACCACGAAACGCCGTCGCACCCAGCGCAGGAAGCACCGTTGCCGCCGCACACGCCGCACGCGTCGAACCGTATGCCTGACCCGACAACGCCGTCGCAGCCCACGGCGCAGGCCACGGCGTCTTTGTTGGCCGCGTAGTCGCACGCGCACGCGCCGAACTTGCCCCCGCCGCACGTGCCGCAGCTGTCGTTGACGACGGGCCTGGGCTGCGGCACGCCGTCGCACCCGAAGCAGGAGCGATTGTCCCCGCCGCACACGCCGCACGCGTCGAGCCGCGCCGCGGACCCCGGCACGCCGTCGCACCCCGCGCACGTGGATGAGTCCCCGCCGCACACGCCGCAGACGTCGACGCGAACGCCGCCCGTGCCGTACCCGCGGTTCACGGCGATGGGAGAGGGGAACCAGGGGAGGGACGGGTCCGGCACGCCGTCGCATCCCTTGCAGCTCAGGTTCCACGTGCTGCTCTCCGCGGATACTGCCGCGCCCGTATGGCACACGGCGCTGGCGGGGATTTCGGGGCTGGTGCCGCAGTAGTCCATCGACGCGTTGCGGCCGTTGCACACGCCGCAGCGGTCCATGACGGAGCCGCCGTTGGGCACGCCGTTGCCGGCGCAGTCGCAGATGCCAACGTTCTTGAACGTCTGGGTGGGGCTCGGCTGCCCGGTGAGGGCCTGGTCCCACCCCTCGTCGAGCAGCAC
>CAIOSS010001280.1 GCA_903860995.1 uncultured delta proteobacterium
CCCCCCCACGGTCCCCGCCACGGCCTCGGTCCCTGCCCGCAGCGCCGCGCTCGGCCGGCTCCACGCCCGCCGCCGCCCGTGGTGGATCCTGTTCGTCGTCCTCGTCGTCGTCGTCGCCGCGGGCGCGGCGGCCACCCCCGGGGCGGGCGCCCGGGCGCCGCGGACCCCGAGGGTGTTCTGATGGAGGCCTCGGAGGTGGGGGCGCCGGCCGAGGGGCCGGTGCTCGCGCTGCGCGACATCGAGAAGCACTACGACTCCGGCGAGGTGTCGGTGCTGGCGCTGGCGGGCGTCTCGCTGGAGGTGCCGCGCGGTCAGTTCGTGGCCATCATCGGGGCGTCGGGCTCGGGCAAGAGCACGCTGATGAACGTCATCGGCTGCCTCGATCGCCCCACCGCGGGCACCTACCTCCTGGCGGGCTTCGACGTGTCGGCGCTCGACGCCGACCAGCGCGCGGTGGTGCGCAGCGAGCTCATCGGCTTCGTCTTCCAGGGCTTCAACCTCCTGGCCCGCACGACCGCCCTGGAGAACGTCGAGATGCCCCTCGCGTACCTCGGCGTGCCGAGCGACGAGCGCCGCGAGCGGGCCGCCCGATCCCTCGAGCTGGTGGGCCTCGGGGAGCGGCTGCACAACACCCCGTCGCAGCTCTCCGGCGGCCAGCAGCAGCGGGTGGCCATCGCCCGCGCGCTGGTGACCAACCCCGAGGTGCTGCTCGCCGACGAGCCCACGGGCAACCTCGACTCGCGCACCACCGACGAGGTGCTCGCGATGCTCCAGTGGCTCAACCGCGAGCGGGGGCTGACCATCGTGATGGTGACGCACGAGAGCGACGTGGCGCACTGCGCGTCGCGCATCGTCACCATGCGCGACGGGCTGATCATCTCCGACGAGGCGGTCGCCGAGCCCCGGCGGGCGCAGGCCCCGGCGGGCGCCGAGCCGTGGAAGGTCGACCGCGCGGGCGCCGAGCTACGCCCCATCGACCCCTCGGCGAAGGCCGCGCCCGGGGGCCTCGCCTGGCTCATGGCCTTCCGCCTCGCGCTGCGCTCGCTGGTGCGGGCGAAGCTGCGGGCCTCGCTGACGGCGCTGGGCATCCTCATCGGCATCGCGGCGGTGGTGACCACCAACGCGCTCGGGGTCGGGGCGCAGGAGAAGATGAAGGCCCAGATGACCTCGCTGGGCGTGAACCTCCTGGTGGTGATGCCCGCGGGCATGCGCTCGGGCGGCGTGCGCTCGGCCCAGGGGACGGGGGTGTCGCTCACGGACGACGACGCCGAGGCGATCGCCCGGGAGGTGCCCACCGTCGGGGCGGTGGCGCCGGTGGTGGGGTCGAACGTGCAGGTGGTGTCCGGCGAGAGCAACGTGTCGACCCGCGCGACGGGCACCACCGCGGCGTACTTCCGGGTGCGCAGCTGGAGCGCCGCGAGCGGCGCGCTCTGGAGCGACGAGGAGGTGAGCGCCGGGGTGGCGGCCTGCGCCATCGGCGAGACGGTGCGCCAGGGGCTCTTCGGCAGCGCCGACCCGGTGGGGCGAGAGCTTCGCGTGGGGGCGATGCCGTGCACCGTGGTCGCGGTGCTGGCCCGCAAGGGTCAGTCGGGCCTCGGGCAGGACAACGACGACACCGTGGTCATGCCGATCAGCACCTTCCGCGCGGGCATCAACCGCATGCCCAACAGCCAGGTGAACTCGATCATGGTGACGGCGCGCGGCCCAGACATGGTGCACCGCGCGCAGGACGGCATCACCGCGCTGCTCCGGCAGCGGCACCGTATCCGGCCCGGCGCGGAGGACAACTTCGGCGTGAGCAACCTGTCCGACCTCACCAGCGCCTTCAACGAGCAGACGGCCATCGTGTCGGCGCTGCTCCTGGTGGTGGCCTCGATCTCGCTCCTCGTCGGCGGCATCGGGGTCATGAACATCATGCTGGTCTCGGTGACCGAGCGCACCCGGGAGATCGGCATCCGCCTCGCCATCGGGGCGCGGGGGCGGGACATCCTCGCGCAGTTCCTCATCGAGGCCACGACGCTGGCGGCGATCGGCGGCGTGGCGGGCCTCGGGGTGGGCGTCGTGGCGAGCCTGCTCATCGGCCGGCTCACGGATTTCAGCGTCGGGTTCAGCCCTGACATCGCCGCGGTCTCCATGGGCGTCTCCGGCGGCATCGGGGTGATCTTCGGGTTCTTCCCCGCGCGCAGCGCCGCGCGCCTCGACCCCATCGTGGCGCTGCGCCGGGAGTAGCGTCCCCTCCTCCCCCCCCCTCAGCGCGCGGGCGAGCTCACCCCGCTGGGCACGCTGTGCCCGTCGGTGAAGGCGATGCGCTGCACGCACGACGGGTTCCGCAGGTCGGGCTGCGTGTCGTTGTAGAAGCCGTGGGCGCCTGCGGGCGGCGCCGGCCCGAGCACCACCGGGGCGCTCGGCACCGTCGGCAGGGCCCGCGGGAGGCAGCGCCGAGGGAGCGCCCGATGCGGTCGACGATCGGTCGCAGCGCCGGGGCGTAGTCGAGCGCGCAGATGGAGGCGACAGTGACCGCAGCCCCACCGCGAGGGCTCCTCCCCTCCCTCTGCGCGTCCGGGTCAGACGAAGAACGCCGCCTGGTCGACGAAGCGCACGCCCACGCGGTCGGCGAAGGTGCGGTCGGTGGTCATGTCGCCCACCATCACCACCAGCGCCCGGTCGAGCCGGTGCTTCTCGATGAAGGCCACGCCGATGCCCGGCATGGGCTTGCGGCACCAGCAGCTGATGGGCGTCGGGGAGTGCGGGCAGAAGGCCACCTCGATGTCGACCCCGAGCAGCTCGTTGGTGCGCGCGAAGCACGCGCGGGCGATCTCCTCGGAGAGCGCTCCCTTGGAGACGCCGCTCTGGTTGGAGACGCCCAGCAGCCGGTAGCCCTCGGCGGCGTAGCGCTTGAGCACCTCCGCGCGCCCCGGGAGCACCTCCACGTCGTCGGGGCTGAGCGGGTACTTGTCGCCGCTCTTCGTGCGCCGCAGGGTGCCGTCGTAGTCGAGCAGCAGGGCCCTGTGGGTGTAGCCCTCGGGCTGCGCGCCGCGCACGAAGGCGACCCGCTCGACGGCGCTGAAGCCCTCGGCCGCGGTGGGCGCCTCGAAGGCCTTGCGGTAGTGGAACAGCGGCGCCGGGCCGAAGGTGTTGGGGTCGGCGCGCCCGGCCTTCTTGATCTCCTCGGGCGAGAGCAGCCGGCCGTGTTTGCGCACGAGGCGCTCGACGGCGTTGTACTGCGCGTGCTCGATGGAGCTGTCGAGCCAGACGGCCTTCGCCGGGACAGCCCGGCGGCGCGCGACGTCGAGCACCGCGGCGCGCGACGCGCGGGTGGCGTAGGTGTTGTCGAGCACCACCGGGGCGCCCTCGTCGAGGGCCCGCTCGACCAGCGGGGCGAGCTCGTCGAGGGTGCGGTCGCCCAGCGAGTCGCGGTTGATGCGCCGGTGCCCCGGGAAGCGCTGCGCAGCCCAGGTCGACTTCCCCGACGCGGGGTACCCCATCACCAGAACGATCTCCATGGTCGGGCAGTGTCCCTTCAGGTGGTGAGCTCGAGGATGATCTCCGGGGCGCCGGGCGGGCCGTGCGGCCCCTCGAAGCGCACCAGGCGGTGCGGGGCGGCGCGCTCATACCAGAGCTTGTATTTCGGCAGCATCGGCTTGGCGAGCTCGGAGATGACCCGCCCGAGCTTCACCCAGTCGTTGAGGTCGGGGTACATCGACACCTCGCGCACCTCGATGCGCCCCGCGGGCACGCTCAGCGTCGAGGCTTTGTGCTCCTCGTAGTAGACCTTGGCGACCATGCGGTCGGCGATCCAGGCGTGCACCGAGCGGCGCTGGCCGTCGAAGGGCATGCCCCGCAGCAGGAAGGGCAGGCACACCTCGGGGTAGGTGTCCGCCGGGAAGCGCAGCGGGCCGCGGGTGAAGTCCACGTTCTCCGAGCGGCAATCGACGCCCTGGTCGTCGACGGTCGAGCGGGTGAAGCGCTGCGCGCGGAGGGTGGGGCGGGCGTCGCACACGAGGGTCTCGCGCACGACGCCGCCGAGGATGTGCTGCTCCAGGGAGACCTCGACGCGACCGCCGCTGCCCTCGCGGGTGACGCGGGTGGTGACGATGGCGAGGTGGGCGCGCGCCGGGTCGAGCAGCGCGTGGGCGTCGAGGACGGTGTGAAACGACCGGTGGGGTCGCGCGGTGATGACGTAGCGGGCGGTCTCTTCGCCGCGGAGGGGCGGGAGCCCGAGGGCGTTGCCGGGGTCGGTCTTCACGCCGACACCGGCCGCGAGGGCTGAGGGAGGGGGAGGGGGAGGGAGGCAGATGGGCAGCTCATCCGTTGGGGGCGCGAGCCTGCCTCGGGATGCCCGGCAGGTTCAAGCGGCGCGCATCAGGCGTTGTTGCGGACGCGCAGGGCGGCGAGCTCGTTGAGGTAGCACTCGAGGTTGGTGTACCCGGCGACGCCGGTCATGGAGACGGAGACGGCGGTGCCGTTGTGGTCGGCCACGGCGGGGTTGAGGCCGTGGGCGCGCTCCCAGGCGTCGGGCATGCCGTCGCTGTCGGCGTCGACCGGGGCCGCGGGGCCGGCGCCGGTGAAGTTCAGGCGCAGCGCGTCGTTCGCCGGGTTGGTGTTGATCGAGGCGCTGTC
>CAIOSS010001281.1 GCA_903860995.1 uncultured delta proteobacterium
CCTCGGTCTGCGTGCGCCGCGTCGAGGGCCGCGTCACCGCCCGCGACGGCGCCCCCCTCGCCGGTCGGCCCATCCCCGTCTGCGGCCCCGCATGCGTCCTCGCGATCACCGCCGCCGACGGCTCCTTCCGCGTCGAGGTCGGCGACTGGATCGACGTGGCCATCTACTCCGTGCAGGCCCACGGTCGGCCCGATTACGCGTCGGTGTATGTTCCGCTCGCCGCGCCGCTCGCCGACGTCGCCCGCCTCCCCGAGGCGATGGCCCTGCCCCGCTACGAAGCCCCGGGCCCCGAGCTCCCCGACGGCGCCGCGGGCGGCACCGTCTCCGCCGGCGGCGTCACCCTCACCATCGCCCCCGGCACGCGCCTCGAGCTCGACCTCGAGGACGTCGACCTCGGCCCCCTCGGCCGTCGGCTGCGCGTCGCCCCGGTGCCCGTCGAGCGCGCCCCCGCGGCCCTCGTCGAGGCGGCCCCCGCGGCCCTCTACGCCCTCGCGCCCTTCGCGCTCATCGCGTCGCGCCCCATCGGCGTGACCCTCCCCAACCGCGCGGGCCTCGCGCCGGGCACGGCCGTGGAGTTCATCGCCCTCGGCGTCGAGCCCTTCACACCCCCCATCAACGCCGGCTCGGCCGTGGTGGCCGCCCTCGGCCGCGTCTCCGACGACGGCGCCACCGTCACCACCGCGCCCGAAGAAGGCCTTCGCACCCTCAGCTGGATCGGTTATCGTCCGAGGAGCCCATGACCAACCTCACCCGCTGCATCGCTGCGTGCCTCCTCGTCGCCGCGTGCAGCAGCGCGCCCGCCGCGCCCGAGGTCGATGCCATGGTCCCCGCCGACGTCACCGTCGCAGATGTCCCCGCCGACCTCGGCGCTCCCTCCGACACTCCCGTCGCGGTCGACACCCCCGTCGCGGTCGACGCGCCCACCGAGGCCGATGCCTCCGCCCCGGCGTACCCCGACGGCCCCTACGGCAACCGCATGGGCAGCGTGCTCGCCAACCTCACCTGGCAGGGCTACGTCAACCCCACCGGCGAGGCCGTCTCCAACACGCTCCCGTACACCACCACCTCGCTCCAGGCGCTGCGCGGCAGCGGGCGGGGGTACGCCATGGTGCACGTCAGCGAATTCCTTTGACCCGGTTGTCGTAACGCGGCCCGTGATCTGGCTGCGCAAGGACGGACGGTGCTCGACGCTGGCGGTGTGATCGTGGAGGTGCTCGCGTCCAACGCCAACGCGCCGCCCACGCGCAACAACCTCAACTCGTGGATCACCACCTTCGGCCTCCCGGTGACCGCCCTCATCGACCCGTCGGGCGTGGGCACGCGCACGCTCACCACCTACGGCGTCCGTGAGAGCACCTTCATCGTCGACCTCGCCACCATGGTCGTGGTGTTCAAGGTCAACGGGTCGGTCGCGGGCGTCGGTCCCTCGGGCGTGGCCCAGGCCATCCCCCGCATGCTCGAGCTCCTCGGCGCTCCCTGAGGAGACCGTCAGGGTCCTGTCACCCCATAGGGTGGCGGTGGTAGGATCGCGGCGAATGTCGGGTGATCCAGTGCGATCGACGGCGGGCGTCGGTGTGCGACGGTTGGGTCGCTACACGCTGCGTTTCCGTATCGCGCAGGGCGGCATGGCCTCGGTGTACCTCGCGCAGCTCAGCGGCTCCGCGGGCTTCGAGAAGTGGATCGCCGTGAAGACGATCCACCCCCACATCGCCACGAGCACGCGCTTCGTGAACATGTTCCTCGACGAGGCGAGGCTGGCGTCGCAGCTCGACCACCCCAACCTCTGCTCGGTCTTCGACTTCGGCGAAGACCGCAGCACGTGGTTCATCGCGATGGAGTACCTGCACGGCGAGACCTTCGGGGTCGTCGCCCGCACCGGCTGGAGCACCGCGCAGCCGCCGCCGTACGTGATGGTCGCGCGCATCCTGGCCGACGCCGCGCGGGGCCTGCACGCGGCCCACGAGCTGCGCCTCGCGTCGGGCGAAAACGCCGGCGTGGTGCACCGCGACGTGTCCCCCGAGAACATCTTCGTCACCTACGCGGGCCCCACCAAGATCGTGGACTTCGGCGTCGCCCGCTGGAAGTCCCAGTCGCAAGACCGCACGGTCGCCGGCGAGCTCAAGGGCAAGATCGCGTACATGTGCCCCGAGCAGCTGCGCGAAGAGCCGGTCGACCGGCGAGCGGACATCTGGTCGCTCGGCGTGGTGCTCTGGGAGGTCACCGTCGGCCGCCGGCTGTTCCGCCGCAAGACCGACGCCGCCAGCGTGTACGCCGTCCTCAACGACCACGTCCCCCGCCCGACGCGCTTCCGCCCCGACTACCCCCCCGCGCTCGCGGCCATCGTGGCGAAGGCCCTGGAGCGCGACCGCACCCGGCGTTACCCGACCGCGCTCGACTTCGCCCGCGCGCTCGAGCAGTGGCTCGCCAGCACCGGCAAGCCCGCCGGCACCGGCGAGGTCAGCGAGTACATGCACTCGCTCTTCGCCGAGCAGATCGCGATGCGCGAGCGGCTGCTCCGCACCACCTACCTCGAGGCCCCGCTCGAGGAGGTCTCGGAGGTCTGGCGCAGCGCCCCCATCGACCCGGCGGAGGTCGATGTCTCCACGGCCGATCTCCTCCCCACGGCGCGCCCGCGCTCCGCGGTCGACCTCAGCGAGGAGGCCACGCTCCTCAGCCCCGACCGCTTCCTCCGGCGCTCGTCCGCCCCGCCAGCCCCGGTCGTGCTCACCCCGAGCGCCAACCCTTCCATCCCCCTGCGCACGGCGCGCGGCGCCTACCAGCCCGGGCCCGCCTCCCTCCCCAGCGCCTCCTTCCGCGCCGCCCAGAGCGCGCGGCTCCCCGCCTGGCGCCGCCGCGGCGTGCCCAGCCTGGCCGCCGGCGCATTACTCATCCTGGTAAGCCTGCTGGTCATCTCCTACGCGCTCAACCAGAGCGCGCCGGTCGACCCGCCGCCCGCGCCTCCACGCGCGCCGCGGCCCATCGTCTCGGTGCCCCCACCGTCCGTCACCCCGCCGCCGCCACCTCCGCCCGTCGTCACCCCGCCGCCGCCCCCGCCCGTCGTCGCTCGTCGCCCGCCGGTCGCCCGGGCCGTGGTGCGCGCCGCGCCGCGAGCGCCGTCCCGCGCCGTGGTTGACGCCGGCGATGGCCCCGCGGAGATCACCGCCGCGTCGCCGCCCGGCTACCTCACCTTCATCGCGACGCCCGACGCCGAGGTCTTCGAGGGCAGCCGCTCTCTCGGCCGCACACCCATGACCGACCGGGCCATCCCCGCGGGTCGCCACACGTTCCGCTTCGTGCCAGGTGAAGGGCTCGACTCGCAGACCGTGCAGGTCAACGTGCAGCCCGGCGGCAGCTCCGTCGTCGAGATGCGCTGGCAGCCCACCGCACCGTAGGAGGGCGCGCTCAGTGCCCTGCGGCGGCCGAACGCTGTGGCGTGGCGTTCCAGAGCCGCAGCGCCAGCACGAAGCCGACGAGGGCCACCGGAAGCATCGCGGCGGGCCAGGTCCACCAGTGGGCCGGGTCGCCCGCGGGCCCCCCCTTCGGGAGCACGCGCCCCAGCACCAGCGCCTCGGCGGCGGTACCCAGGTACACGAAGCCATCGATCACCCCGACCACCACGCCCACGTTGCGCTTGCCGCCGAAGTCCATGCTCGCGGTGCCCGAGAGCATCCCGTGCACGCCGATGATGGCCATGGACATCAGCACCACCACCCAGCCCACGACCGGCGAGCCCAGGGTCACGAACATCATCCCGGCGCCCGCGATCATGGCCCCGTAGAGCACCGCCGACACCGGGCCGCGCCGCGACTGGAACACCCGGTCGGAGATGATCCCCGCCACGATGCCGCCGGTGATGCCGGCGATGCAGAGCAGCAGGCCCCAGTGCCCCGCGACGAAGTCCGCCGCGCGGTGCACGTCCTTCGTGAAAGGCTTGTAATACTGCATGATCGCGTTGCGGAGGTACCCGCTGCAGAACTCGATGGCCGCGATGGTCATGATGGCCGGGCTGCGCACCATGCGCTTCACGATCTCGCCCAGCGGGAGCTTCTGCCCCATCGGTCCGGACGACGCGTCGCCGAGGTCGAAGTCGTCGTGGCCGGCGCCGCCGGGGGTGTCCTTCACGAGCACGAGGTCGAGCACGGCGAAGACGGCGAGCAGGGCGGCGGGCACGAAGAAGACGTTGTGCGTGCCGAAGCTGCGCTGGATGAAGCTGCACCAGTCGAAGGCGAAGTAGAGCCCCAGGGAGATGAGGATCCCGAAGATGCCGCCGAAGGTGCCGCGCTCCTTCATGTGAAACCACGCGGAGTTGACCTTCACGATCGCCACCGCGCCGAAGCTCTGGAAGTACATGTTGAGCGAGTAGAGGACGTAGAAGGGCACCAGCAGGGCCTCGCGCTGCGCCGGGGGCACGACTCCGCCCACCTGCGCGCGCATCACGAGGAGACCCATGAGCACGTTGGCGACGAGCGCGCCGACCGCGGCCAGGATGATGGTGCGCTTGCCCCCGATGCGGTCCGTCAGCGGGCCGTTGATGAGAAACGAGAACCCGTACGTGAGCGTGCCGAAGAAGTAGATGTGCGAGAAGGCGTCCTTCTCGAAGAGGGAGTTGGCGTTGGTGAGCGGGCCGATGCAGGCGTTGAGGTTATACCTGGCCATGTAAAGAAAGGCGTAGGTGAGGCCCACCGGCAGCCAGTTGCGCACGCGCCGCGCGCGGAAGGCCGGGGAGTGCTGGAGGTCCGCCTTCGGCAGCCGCGACACCACGAGGGTGATGACCGCGAGCAGCACGACGATCGGGAAGAGTTCGCGAACCCACTGGGGAAGGTGTTCCATGGCGTCGGTGGCCCGGAGCATCGCACCATCGGACGATTGCGTGGGATACCCTTCCCACACCGCCCGGCCGGGCGTGTATCGTCGCCTGAAGCCGTATGGGGACCGAGATCGAACGCAAGTTCCTGGTCGATGTTGCTCGCCTGCCGCGCGAGGCGCTGCGGGAGGGCTCACGCTTCGTGCAGGGGTACCTGTCGCTCTCGCCGACGGTGCGCGTTCGGGTGAGCGAGCGCCCGGGCCTCCCCACCGAGGCGTGGATGACCGTGAAGGGCCCCGGGGGGTTGATGCGCGCGGAGTACGAGTACGCCATCCCCGTCGACGACGCGCGGGCGATGGTGCTGCTCTGCGTGGCCTCGCTGCGCAAGACGCGCTTCCGGGTGCTGGTGGGCGACCACGTGTGGGACCTCGACCAGTACCACGACCGCTACGAGGGCCTGTGGATCGCGGAGATCGAGCTCGACGAGCCCGACGAGGACTTCACCCGCCCGGCGTGGGTCACCGATGAGGTCACCGACGCCCCGGCGTACACCAACGCGGCCATCGCCCTCGGCTCGCTCCCGACGCCCGCCCGCTGACCGCTCGGGGTCGTTGCCGTCGACCCGTGGAAGCTTCGGCCGATCCCGTGTACACCCGCGCGCGTGAACCACCCGCTGCAGACGATCCTCGACGAGATTGACGCCCGCCACCGCGCCGGCGAGCGCCCCGTGGTCATCTTCGACCTCGACGGAACCCTCTACGACAACCGCCCGCGCACCATCCGCATCGTGCACGCGCTCGCGGCCTCGCTCCCTCCGGAGTGCGACCGCGACGCCGCGATCATCCGCGCGCTCGGCCCCGGTGACCTCCGCTACCGCCTCGACGACACCCTCCGCCCGCTGGGCGTCTCCGAAGACGTGATCACCCTCGCGAAGGAGCGCTGGTTCCGCCGCTTCTTCACCGACACGGCGTGCGCCGACGACGTGCCCATGCGCGGTGCCGCGCCCTTCGTACAACGCTGCTTCCACCGCGGCGCGACGGTGGTCTACCTGACGGGCCGCGACATCCCCGGCATGCTGGTGGGCACGGTGCGCACCCTCCGCGACGACGGCTTCCCCATCGGGCAGCCGCGCGTCGAGCTGGTGCTCAAGCCCACCTTCGAGGAAGACGACACCGGCTTCAAGCGGCGCATGCTCGACCCCATGAGCGAGCTCGGCACCATCGTGGCCACCTTCGAAAACGAACCCGGCAACTGCAACCTCTTCCATCACCGCTGGCCCGCGAGCCACTCGGTGCTCATCGAGACGCAGTTTGCGCCCGGCGCCCCGCCCCTCGAGCCTGGCTGCCTCCGCGTCCCCGACTTCTCGCTCTGACCGCCGCGCCGATGACCGCCGCGGTTCGCCTCGAGTCATTGAGGAAGGTGTTCCCCGACGGCACCGTCGGCCTCGACGACGTCAGCCTTGAGGTCCCCGCTGGAGAGTTCGTGGCCATCCTCGGGCGCTCGGGGGCGGGCAAGAGCACCCTGCTGCGCTGCGCCAGCCGGCTCGTCGAGCCCACCTCCGGGCGCTCGTTCATCGGCGACCTCGAGGTCACCGGCGCCCGCGGCCGTGCCCTCGCCAAGGCGCGCGCCCGCGCGGGCTTCGTGTTCCAGCAGTTCAACCTGGTGCGCTCGTACACGTCGCTCGAAAACGTTCTCATCGCCCGCATCTCCCACAACAGTTGGCTCCGCGGGCTCATCGGGCTCTGGACCCCGCACGACCACGAGGTCGCCCGCCGCTGCCTCGACGAGGTCGGGCTGTCGTCCAAGGTCGACACCCCCGTCCGCTCCTTGTCCGGGGGACAGCAGCAGCGCGTGGCCGTCGCGCGCGCCTTCGCCCAGGAGCCCTCGGCCCTCTTCGCCGACGAGCCCACGGCGTCGCTCGATCCCAACCTCGCGGCCACCGTCCTGGCGATGCTCAAGGACTACGGCAAGGCCCGCGGCGTGCCGGTGCTGGTCAACGTGCACACCATCGAGCACGCCCGCCGTTACGCCGATCGCATCGTCGGGCTCTCCGCGGGTCGCGTGGTGCACGACGGCCCGGCGAGCGCGCTCACCGACGAGGCCGTCGCCGCCATCTACGCCGCCCCCCGCGCCGCCGCCCCGGAGGACCATTGACCCCTCGACGCATCCTCCTGGCCGCCCTGCTGGCGACGGCGCTCCCCCGCGTCGGCCGCGCGCAGGAGACGCTGCCGCCCGAGATCGTCCTCGGCTTCAACCCCGCGGAGAACGCCCAGACCCTCCAGCGCTCCGCCGACGAGCTCGCCCGCGACCTCTCCGAGCGCATCCACGTCCCGGTGCGCGCCACGGTGACGCTCGACTACACCACCCTGGTCGAGTCGATGCGCTCCGGCCACGTGCACTTCGCCTGGCTCACCCCGTCGCCCCTGGTGCTCGCCGAGCGCCTCTTCGGGGTGCGCGTGCTGCTCACCCAGGTGCGCCGCGGCCAGCCCACATACTTCTCCGCCCTCGTGGTCCGTGAGGACTCCCGCTTCCGCACCGTGGAAGACCTCCACGGGGGCAGCATCGCCTGGATCGACCCGACCTCCACCAGCGGCTACGTCATCCCGCGCTACCTGCTGCTGCGCCGTGGGTTCAACCCGTCTACATTTTTTACCCGCCAGGTATTCGCCGGCCAGCACGACGCCGCGGTCATCGCCGTGCAGCGCGGCCAGGTCGACGCCGCCGCGGTGTGGGCCGACCCCCCGGGCGAGGGCACCGGCGCCTGGACCCGCTACCTGGCCCACCGGGCGGGGCCGCGCCTGCGCCCGTTGATGTACTCGCCGCCGGTGCCGAGCGACGCCATCGCCACGACGGAGACCTTCGCCCGCGAGCACCCGCTGCTGGTGCGCTCGGTGACCTCCTCGCTGGTGGCCATCGGCCAATCCGAGGAGGGCCGCGCCATCCTGCGTCGGCTCAACAGCACCGACGGCTTCGTCCCCTCGGACCTCCGTCAGTACGACCTCGTGCGCCAGGCCTTCCGTGCGACCCGCGACGAGCAGACCCGCGCCCGCACCGGTCGCTTCGACGACCCGCGCTCCATGCAGATCTTCGCGGCGCTGTTGGTGTGCGCCGCCCTCCTCGGCGCGGGGGTGCTCTCCCGGCGTCCGCGGGCGCAGCGCTGGGCGGCCTTCGGGCTCTTCGCCGTGGCCCTCGGGTGGGCGGCGCTGGCGGCGCGCATCCCGATGGCGGACTTCCTCAAAGGGTGGGGCGACATCGGGCAGTTCATCCGCGGGATGTTCCCCCCCGACCGGCGGGTGATCGCGGAGGTGATGGAGGCGACGGTGCTCACCGTCCGCCTCGCCCTCGTCGGAACGGTCGTGGGCATCCCCCTGGCGCTGCTCCTGGGCCTGTTGTCGGCTGAGAACGTGACCCCCTCCGGGTTCATCCGGCGCGCCGCCCGGTTTGCGTGCAACCTCAATCGCTCGATTGATTTATTGATCATTGGCTTGATCCTTGTGAGCGCATACGGACCAGGCGCGTTCCCGGGAGTGGGCGCGCTGGCGATCCACACCGTTGGTTCATTGGGCAAGCAGTTCTACGAGACGCTCGAGACGATGGACCCGGGGCCCGTCGAGGCGATGCGCAGCCTCGGGGCGACGCGGCTCCAGGTGCTGCGCTGGGGCATCTGGCCGCAGTTCACGCCGCACTTCGTTTCCCAGGCGTTGTTCCGCTTCGAGCTCAACGTGCGCGGCGCCGTGGTGCTGGGCCTGGTGGGCGCGCAGGGCATCGGCTTCCTGCTCCAGACCTACATGCGCGGCGCGGAGTACGGCAAGGTCACAGTCGTCATCGCCGCAGTGGTCACACTGGTCATGGCACTCGACGCAGTCTCCTCCAGACTAAGAAGAAACACCGCTTAGTTGTCGGCAATGATATCGATTAAGTATCGATAATCATATCCAAAGAACTTCATTAACGACACTTCATCCGACATCGTTGTCGATTGAAGATTTTTCATCCGACTTGTCGGACCCAGGATGGGCACCCCCGGCCAGAGCGCACACAGCTCCGCGCGATGATCGATGAAGACCGCATCCGGCGTAGAAACCGCGTTGAGCACCACCGCTAGCACCGGAATTCCCCGGGATTTCGCGGCCTCGAGCGTCAGCGAGGTGTGATTGATGGTCCCGAGGGCATTCCGGGCGACGATCAGGAGCGATGCGCCGAGCTCTACAGCCAAATCGGCGTACGTCTTCCCCCCATCTAGCGGAACCAGCAATCCCCCGGCCCCTTCGAGGATCACCCGGGGGTTGGCCGCCCGAATCGCCCTTACGTGCTCGACCAACCCCTCGAAGGAGTGGGCGCGGCCCTCGATGCGGGCGGCGGTGGCCGGCGCAGCAGGCGTTCGATAACGCACGGGGCATACGACACCCAGCGGTACCCCTGGAGCTGCGGCGATCAGTGCGAGGGCGTCTTCGGGCTGATCGAGGTCGACGCAGCCGGTCTCGACGGGCTTGATGGGCACCGGCTTCTCTCCGCGGGCCTGCAGCGCTCGTAGGATCGCGCAGGTCACCACGGTCTTGCCGACCCCGGTGTCCGTTCCGGTCACCAGCAGCAGGCCACTCATGACAGCACCTCTGCGAGCACCCCGGCGAAGGCCCGCAGCTCGTCGGGATCGTGGGCAGCGCTGACGGTGATCCTCAGGCGGGCCGTGCCCACGGGGACGGTGGGCGGGCGGATGGGATGAACGAAGTACCCCCGCTCCAGGAGTGCGCGACCGACTTCTACGGCACGCCGGTCGTCACCGATGATCACCGGGAGGATGGGCACCGCAGGGTGGGTCGCCAGGGTGGTGATTCCGACGGAGTTGAGCGCCTGATGGAGCACCGCGATGTTGGTGCGCAGTCCCTGCAGCAGGCTGGGGTCGCTCGCGATGAGGTCGCTCGCACGGCGCGCTGCTGCGGCGGGCCCAGGGGCGATGCCGGTGGAGAAGATGAAGCTGCGGCTGTGGTTCCAGAGCCAGGGTCGGAGCGAGCCGGGGCCCGCGAGGAGTGCGCCGCTCCCGCCGAGAGCCTTGCCGAAGCCGATCATCCGGACGTCGGGTGGATTCGCCATCCCGTGGCAGAGCCCCCGTCCCTCAGGGCCGATCACTCCAATCGCATGGGCCTCGTCGACGTACCGCTGGCACCCATGCTCGAACGCGATCTCCTCGATCTCCGCCATCGGGCTCAGATCTCCGTCCATGCTGAACAGCGACTCGGTGATGATCCAGGCTCGTCGGTGGCGCGTGGTCGCGCGCACCGCCTTGCGCAGCGCATCGACGTCGTTGTGGGGCACCACGACCACCTGGGCTCGCGACAGCCGGATGCCGTCGATCAAACTTGCGTGGTTGAGCGCGTCGGAGAACACCACGTCGTCGCTGGAGAGCAACGCAGCAAGGGCGCCGACGTTGGCTCCGTAGCCCGAGGCGCTCAGCAACGACGATCCGGCCCCTAGATGGCGCGCGAAATATTCCTCCACGTCCTGGTGAAACGACAGGTGGCCAGAGACGAGGCGCGATGCTCCCGCCCCGCTACCGTGCTCGTTCGTGGCATGGTTGGCTGCGCGAAGGAGCTCAGGATGATGGCGCAAACCGAGGTAGTCATTCCCGCACAACACCGTGACCTCTCGACCCTCGAGGGTCGCGTGGGTGGCATCGCGGTAGGCGAGGATCGAGGGCATTCGCAACCGGTCGCGCTCTCGCAGCGCTCCGAGGTCGTCGTCCATCCATGTCATGGGGTTGAGGCCTGCATAGCCCATCCGCCCCGATGGTCGGCTGGTGTTGCACGTGAAACAATCCTCGGGCTGCTCACTGTCGCCCTGAGCACGGCCTGCCAACCGTCCGGCAACCCGTCGACCCCGCGTCCGCTGCCATCACCCATCACCCGGGTCGACGCTATCTCCTTCGTACCCGATCACCCGCCAGGCAACCCGACCTCCGAACGCACCGAGCGATGGGCGCGGGCCTACGCCAACGAGACCATCGATGCGGCCACCCAGCGAAGCCTCCTGGGCGAAGCGACCCAGGTCGAGGGCCACAGCGCTGCCTTCACACTGGGACGCCGAACGAACCCTGCCGAACTGAACGCGATCGCCGGCACCTTGCCCCCAAACCGACTGGACGCCTTTCTCCGAGGCGCGGCCCGCCGACCTCTCGGAACGATCACCCTCCCGACCTCGTGGCGAGATCGTTGGACACAATCACCGCCCTCCATCGCGCTCGCGACGATCATCGGGGAAAACCCCATACCCCTCGACCCACCCCTCGCGGGGTACACCGAGACGCTTCTGCTCGATGGGAATCTCAGCGAACAACTCGCTGGGGCGCGTAGCCTCCAGAACCCCAACACCACCCTGCCGGGCGTCGCGGCGCTGGTCGCGCTCCACCCCGTCGTGTTTCCCATCGCGATGCGCTCGCTAGGCCTCCACGGCGGTGTAAGCACCAGCGTATGGCTCAATCTCATCGCCACCATTGGTGCGCGGGTACATCCCAACCCGCGTAGTTGGAGCGGCGCCTGGATCAGCCTCATGGACGCGGCACCGACCACTGATCCCGCCGTTCGGGGCGCGCTGCTCGCACTCGAACCCGTCGTCACCCAGGTCGAACTCCAACCACCTGGGGTACTGGCCGGGTACCGCTGCGCCATCGCGTTGCGCTTCGATCGCATCGACCAGGGCCAACGCGCAGAGACCTGCGCAACCGGCAACGACGCCTGGCGATCGCTCTCCGCCCTGGCCGTGCGAGCCCGACCCCCGGTGGCGCCGGCGATCCTCGCCGAGCAACTCCACAACATTCTAGTGCGTGGCAGCAGTGACCCGAGGGTGGTCGAGCCCGTAGCACAGGCCACCGTCCTCCTGCCCGTCGCCAACGCCCGACCACTGATCTTGCTGATGGTCGAAAATCGCGACCCCGGTGTTCTCGCCGCGCTGCTCGAAGCGCTCCACGATCACGTCCCCCTTGCGCGCAGCCTGCCGCCGAGCGTGCTCAACCGACTGCTCCAAAGCCCCTTCGACCTCCCCGAACCCTCCTCGCTCGAGGCGCGGCTCCATGCCATCACGCTGCGTCGGGCCCTCCGATTGCCACCGGTCGATGTCCCCACTAGCGTCCGCGCGCTTCGCCAGGCAGCTCAACCCGACGCGGGAATCTCCCCTCAGAGCGCTCTTGTGGCACCTCCCACCCTGGCCGGAACCTGGGTGATCCAGACCACCGCAGGAACCATCAGGGTCGCGCTCCGGGCCGACACCGCCCCCGAAGCCCTGCGCACCCTGCTCGATGCAACCCGCTCGGGATTGTATCGCAGCACCACCTTTCACCGGGTGGTGCCTGGCTTCGTCGCCCAGGGCGGCGACCCCCGCGGTGACGGCTACGGCGGAACTACCCGGATCGTACCGACCGAGCTCTCGGGCGCACGATTCGAGCGCGGTGCCGTCGGCATCGCCCTCGCCGGCCTCGACACCGGCGGCGCCGGATTCTTCATCACGCTGACCGACTCGCCCTTCCTAGACGCCCGCTACCCCTACGTTGGTCAGGTGGTTTCGGGCATGGAGGTAGCCGATCGATTGATGACCGGCGACGAGATCGTCAGCGTGGGAGTCTCCCCCCTGGGTGACGCTCCCTCAGAACCGTAGATCATCCCGAGGCGCGGTTGCCTGAACCGTCTCGAGGAGCTTGATCGCCTCTTCGGTCGCAGGCGTGTCGGGCAGCGGTGCCAGCTCGATGTGAACCATCAGATCACTGGCCTCGCGCTTCGGACTCCCCGGAATACCCTTTCCCCGCAGACGTAGCTTCGCTCCGTGAACCGTGTGCGGCGGAACCCGCAGCGTCACATCGCCCGCCGGCGTGGGGATCGACACCTTCGTCCCCCGCCAGGCCTCCACCACGGCAACCGGCAGCCGCACATGGAGGTCATCGTCTTCGATCCAGAACCACGGGTGCGCCTCGACCTTGACCGCCAGCACCAGGTCACCCGCCTGGCCATTGGCCGACGGCATCCCCTTGCCCGCGATGCGCAGACGGGTTCCCTCCTTGGCCCCCGATGGGATACGCACCCGCACCGACTCGTTTCGGACGTTGAGGGTCACCTCACCGCCACGTACGGCCAGCGGGAGATCGATGGTCACCTCACTCTCCAGATCGCGCCCGCGCACGGGACGACCTCGACCCCCGCCGCCGAAGGGTGACCCACCCGCCGCACGACCACCCTGGAAGTACTGTCCGAAGAGCTCGGAGAAATCGACGTTGCCGCCACCGCCCGACCCGAAGATGTCTTCGAAGCCCGCGGCGCCACCACCGCCACCACCGCCCGCCGACTGCCACTGCCGATAGGCGTCGGCGTTGAAGCCCTCGCGCAGGCCCATCTCCCCGAAGTCGTCGTATAACTTGCGTTTTTTGACGTCGCTCAACACTTCGTGGGCGTGATTGACGCTCTTGAACGACTCCTCGGCCTTCTTGTCGCCGGGGTTGCGGTCAGGGTGGTACTTCAACGCCAGCGCCCGGTACGCCTTCTTGATGACGTCAGCGTCGGCGTCACGAGAGATACCGAGCACTCGATACAGATCTTGTTCCGCCATGTTTGCCGACGGAAGCTAAGTCGTGACCGTTCACCCGGCAATCACGACCCTCCATCCCCGTGTGCATTGCGACACCCGCGGAGCGCGTAGTAACTCACCGCTGTCCTCCCGACAGGTCGCATGAACACCATCGAACTCACCAACCTCCCGCAGCGCATCGCCATCACCATGGATGGCAACGGTCGCTGGGCCGAACTCCGTGGCAAACCCCGCATCGTCGGGCACCGCGCCGGCAGCCACACCGTTCGCCGTATCGTGCGCGCCTGCCGCCGGCTCGGTGTGCAGGAACTCACCCTCTACGCCTTCTCCGAACAGAACTGGGGCCGACCCCTCAACGAGGTCGACGGGCTCATGACGCTGCTCGAAGAGTTTCTCGTGCAGGAGCGCGACGAGATCCTCCAGAACCGCATCCGCCTCCGGGGCATCGGCAACCTCGAGCGCCTCCCACCGCACGTCCGCGAGTCCCTCGACCTCCTGGCCGAAGCGTCGCGCGACCACCAGGGCATGACCCTCTCCCTTGCCCTCTCCTACGGCGGCCGCGAAGAGATCGTCGACGCCGCCCGCACCCTCGCGCGACAGGTTGCGGCCGGCGAGATCATCCCCGACGACGTCACCGAAGAGCGACTCACCGCTCTCCTGCCCTCGATGCGCCACGGCGCACCCGACCTGATGATCCGCACCGGCGGCGAGCTTCGCGTGTCCAACTTCCTTCTTTGGGGAGCGGCCTACAGCGAACTCTTCTTTTCCGATATCCTCTGGCCCGACTTCCAGGTCGAACACCTCTATCAAGCCATCGCGGCCTATCAACGCCGGCAGCGACGGTTTGGCCTGGTCTCCAACTCGAACACCCTCGGGCCATGTCCAACTTCGTTGTCCGGTTCCTGACTGCGCTCGTCGGCATCCCGATCATCCTGGGCATCCTGTACGTAGGCCCACCCATCGCGTGGTTCGCCCTCTGTGGTGCCGCGATGCTCATCGCCACCTGGGAGTTTCTCACCATGACCCACCCCGACGACCCCACCGGTCGCTGGCTCGGCATGGCCCTCTCCCTCGGACTCTTCACCCTCCTCGTCATTACCCGCTTTGGCACCGTCCACGGCGCCTGGCTCGGCGCCGCCCTCGCCGCCCTCGCCCCGGTCACCCTCCTCGTCTCTCTCGCGCGACCCCATAACATCCACACCGCGCTCCCTCGCAACGGCGCCCTCCTCATGGCGCCCCTCTACCTCTCCGTCCCCATGGCCGCCCTCGCCCTCGTGCGAACCTTCGGCACCTCCGTCCAGGGCGGCGGTCTGTGCCTCCTCACCATGATGTTCGCGTGGATGGGCGACACCGGCGGCTACTTCGCCGGCAAGGGCCTCGGCGGGCCGAAGCTCTACCCCGCCGTCTCACCCAACAAGACCTGGGTCGGCGCCTTCGGCGGACTCGCCGGTTCCGTCCTCGGATCCGTGTTCGCACACTTCACCTTCCTGCCCGCACTCTCGCTCACACAAGGTGTCCTGCTCGCCCTCGCCGCCGGGGCCTTCGGTCAGGTCGGTGATCTGTGTGAGTCGATCCTGAAGCGGAGCGCCGGCGTGAAGGACTCCGGCGCCATCCTGCCGGGTCACGGCGGCATCCTCGATCGCATCGACGCCCTGCTCTTCTGCGGGCTGACGATGTTCGCCGCCCTCCAGTCGGGCTGGCTCGAGGGGTTCGTTCAGCGAGCGCGCTTGTAGAACGGCGTCTTCGCCACCACCGCGTTGCCCACGCGACCACGCTCCGGGTCGCGCAGCCGCAGGGCCGAACCCACCGCCGACGACGCCGTCGGCACATAGGCCAGCCCGAGGTTCTTCCCCAGGGTCGGCGAGGGCGAGCCGCTCGTCACCACGCCCACAACCTCGTCGTACTCGTTGATCACCTGCCAGTGGTCCCGCGCGATGGCCTTGTCGGTCATCTCGAAGCCCACCAGCTTGCGCGCCATCCCCGCAGCCTTCACGGCCAGGAGTGCGTCACGGCCGACAAACTCGGCCTTGTCGAGGCGCACCACCCACCCGAGGCCAGCCTCCAGGGGGTTGGTCGTCTCGTCGATGTCATTGCCGTAGAGCGCCATCCGACACTCCAGCCGGAGCGTGTTGCGAGCGCCCAGACCCGCCGGACGCAAGCCCGCGGACTCCCCGATCCCCAGCAGCGAGCGCCAGATGCGGGCAGCCTCACCCGGCGGACAGAAGATCTCCACCCCGTCTTCACCCGTATACCCCGTGCGAGACACCGTGCAGGGCACGTTGAACACCGGGATGTCTGCGAAGTGGAAGGCCGGCAGCTCGTCGGCGCGGCCGTCACCCACCGCGCCGCGCAGGACCTCCATCGCACGCGGACCCTGGAGGGCGATCAAGGCCGTGTCGTCGGAGATGTCACGCACCTCGTGGGTCGCCTTCAGCTGTTGCGTGAAGTGAGCGACGATCTTCTCGCGGTTGGAGGCGTTGCACACCACCAGCACGTTGTCGGCCGCCACCCGATAGATGATCAGGTCATCGAGGATGGTGCCGCCCTCGTTGCAACACACCGTGTAGCGGGCCTGTCCATCGATGAGACCCTGCACGTCGTTGGTCACCAGCCGGTCGACCGCCTGGGTCGCGCCCGGACCCGTGATCACCAGCTCGCCCATGTGCGACACGTCGAACAAGCCCGCCGCGCGGCGCACCAGGTGGTGCTCGTCGACCAGCCCCGTGTACTGAACAGGCATCGAATACCCGGTGAAGGGGACCATCCGCGCCTTCGCCCGGAGGTGCTCGTCGTAGATCGGAGTGTGCTTCAAAGAGGATTGTTCCATGGCGGGGAGACGGTATCAGACAAGACCGTTGATGGGTGTATCGTCGACCCCCGCGACACCTCCGTGAGAACGCCCGCACTCATCCTCGGTGCCATCCTCGCGCTCGGCTGCTCCTCTGGAGATGGCCCGGGCCTGGTCGACGATGTCCCCGCCATCGACGCCGCCATCGGCCTCCCGGACCTGAGCGTTCAAGGTGACCTTGGCACTGACGACATCCCCTCCCTCGACGCCGTCGCCGTCTCCGAGCTCGGAGTGTTACCCGAGGTCGGCGTCGCCCAGCGCGGTCCCTATCCCGTCGTCCTCGTCCACGGCTTCGCAGGCTTCCAGGGCATTGGTCCGTTGACGTACTACTACCGCGTCGCAGACGAGCTACGGCGCCGGGGCGAGGTCGTCTATGACCCCGAGCTCCCGCCCTTCGCGCCGCCATCCACCCGCGCGCCCGTCATCGCCGCCGCCATCCGCCGTGCCCTCACCGAAACCGGCCGCTCCCGCGTGGTGCTCATCGCCCACTCCCAGGGGGGCCTGGACGCCCGCTACCTCATCTCCACCCTCGGCTACGGCGACCGCGTCGCCGCCCTCGTCACCGTCTCCACCCCCCACCGTGGAACACGCCTCGGCGACGCCTTCGCGGGGATCATCCCCGGCGTCAACCTCGGCGTCCTCGACGCCATCGCCACCGCCATCGGCGGCGTCTACAACAACGCCCCCGGCCGGGCCGAGCTGCGCGGCGCCCTCGCGGCCCTGTCCGAGCGCGACGCCGTCACCTTCAACAGCAGCAACCCCGACGATCCGCGCGTGCGGTACTACTCCGTCGCCGGGCGCTCCAACCGCCGCGACGGCCGCGCCGTCTGCGGTGACGCCCTCGTCGCCGACAACCCCACCCTCGTCGACGTCCCATTCCCCCTCATCGCCCCGCTGACGGCCTTCCTCGAAGGCAATGACCCCGTGCGCCTCGTCAACGACGGCCTCGTGACCGTCCAGAGCGCCCGCTGGGGAACCTTCATCGGCTGCGTTCCCGCCGACCACTTCGATGAGGTCGGGCAGATCGCGCACCAGGGCGCCGACCGCTTCTCGGGCTTCGATCACATCACCCTCTACCGCGACCTCGTGCGCCGACTCCGAGACGACGGCTTCTGAGACCTGTGATCATGGAAGAGACACCCATGGCCGTCGACGCAGCGTTCGCGACCACCGCCCTGGTCATCGCCGGTAGCGACTCGTCGGGATGCGCCGGACTCCAGGCCGACCTGCGCGCCCTCGACGCCCTCGGGGTCCATGGGCTCAGCGTCGTCACCCTGGTCACCGCACGCGGCCGGCGCACCGTGAAGAAGGTCGACCCCCTGCGCAGCGAGCTGGTGCGGGCGCAGCTCGCCGCCGCCACCGACACCCGGAGCCCCGCCGCCGTGAAGGTCGGCGCCCTGGGCAACGCCGCCGTCGTCGAGATCGTCGCCGATGCCCTCCGCGGAATGGGACCCGTCCCCGTGGTGCTCGACCCGGTCATCACCCCGGTGCAGGGACGGGCGCTGCTCGACGACTCGGGCTTCGCTGCGCTGGTGCGCGAGCTCGTTCCGCTGGCCGGGCTGCTGGTGCCCAACCGCGACGAGGCCGCGCGCCTCGTGGGCCGACCCGTGGGCACCGCCCGCCAGGTGAGGTCGGCCTGCCAGGCCCTCGTGGGGATGGGAGCCCGCGCCGTGCTCCTCAAGGGCGGCCACTTCGACGGGGCCGATTGTATCGACCTGCTTTACGATGGAACCGACTTCGTAGAGCTGCGCGCTACACGTAGACCGCTCCCTCCCATGCTGGGCCTCGGGTGCACCCTGTCCGCCCTCATCACGGGTGAGCTCGCCCTCGGATGCTCGCTGCCGGAGGCCGTCCGTCGCGCCCACGCCGTCGTGCAGCACAGCCTCCAACGACCGCGGATGCTCGCCGACGGCATCGCCACCCCCGGCGAGCTGCGCGACGCCATCGCCGCTCAGCGGATGGACGAGTCGGGCGCCTGACGCGCTCCGCCGTCGCCCGCCCCGGGGCGAATGGCCTCCACCGTCGGGAAGCTCAGGTCGATGCGCCAGCGGCCGCCCTCGCGCACCAGCGGGACGTCGGCCACGCCGCCCGTCGCGCCGCGCACCGTCACCACCGCGCGCTCGTCGGACACCCGCGTCGCCATGTTCGATGGATCGAAGTCCAGCCGCATGCGGATGCGCCCGGGGGCGATCATCTCCCATGGCTGGAGTTCCCACCCCGAGAGCTGCGAGGCCTGCTGCGCGCGTTCGGTGAGGGCGTCCTGCGCCCGCTGCGAGAGCAGCTCGTACATCCGCGGTCGGGCCGTGTTGTCGGTGCGCGCCGTTTGCGCCGCGCGCGCAAAAGCCTCCACCGTCGCCTCCGGGGTCTGCCCCGGCGCGTGGTTGCACGCCGCCACCAACGCCAGCACCGCCGCCCAGCGCCGCACCATCACCGCACCCGCATCAGCCCCGCGTTGACCATCGTGCGAAACACCAGGCCCGCCAGCAGCTCGACGGAACTGTCGTCGCGCCCAGTGCCCTGGGCGTACCAGGGCTTCGCCGACACATACCGGGTCGCCAGACGGAGGGACACCACGCCGCGATCGCCGATGTACACCGGCAGGTCGGCACCGCCGCCGACCACGAAGCCCACGCCGCTCGCGTCGCTCGATCCGGGGCGCAGCCACGCCGCCCCCAGCTCGAGGCCGATGGAGTCGACGAAGAGATCGAGCCAGCCAGGGCCGCGCTCGAGGTCGTACGACCAGCGGGCGAAGAAGGCCGGGCGGAAATCCACCGCGGCGAAGGCGTAGTCGTAGCGGGCACCCGAGAAGGCCCGGTCGTAGCCGAGCACCACGCCCACCATGTCGAGCGCGCGCGCCCGCAGCGCGACCGACCCGGCGCCCGACCAGGCCCCCGCCTCGACGCCCCCGCCGAGGACCTCCGCGGAGAGCGACAGGTCGCCCCGTAGGCGACCGTAGACCCCGTCGCGCGCCTGCGCCGCCGCAGGAGAAGCGACGGAAAAGAATACACCGACAAGTAAAACGAAAGGGCGCATCGCTGCCAGGGCGCCGACCCTAGCATGGCGCAGCGTGTGCCGTGGACGCACACGGGGTGACCGCGTTGTCGCGTACGAAGCAGCGGAAAACCGGGGCATTGGAGGGATGCGGCGCGTGGCCCGCTTCCTGCGAAAGGGCCCTCATCGTGAAACCAATCAACCTGCTTCGAGTAGGCCTGACCGCGGCGGCAGCGCGGTTGCTGATGGGCTGTGGGTCCGACTCAGCGGACTCCGCGCCGGGTGGTGGACAGGTCTTCACCGTCGACGCGGGGAGCAACGCGCGCTTCGACGTGGGCGCGACGCCGGCCGTTGACGCGGGGCTGCCGCCGGAGATCGAGGAGCAGCGGGTCTTCGAGACGCCGCAGGCGGGGTCGCGCTTCGTCTATGTGGCCAACCCGCGGAGGGACAACGTGGCGGTCATCGACTCGCGCACGCTCGCCATCACCTCCGTCGAGGCGGGCGACGGGCCGACCTATCTCGTGACCGTTCCAGAGCGCGGAGGCACGCCCGTCGACGAGGCGCTGGTCATCAACGTGAACGCCAGCACCGCGACGCTGCTGCGCAGCACCACCGCGGGCACCACCACCACGCAGATGCCCGTCGTGGCGGGCGCCAACGCCATCGCCGTCGCCCCCAACGGACACTACGCCGTGGTGTACCTCGACACCTCGCGGCCCAACCAGGGCGTGCCCGCGGGGAGCTTTCAAGAGGTCGCCGTGCTGCGGCTCGACCCGGGCATGGAGCGGGGCCTGCTGCTCTCGGTGGGATTCCGGCCCATCAACGTGCAGTTCAGCGCGGACGGCGAGACGGGATTCGTCATCACCGAAGACGGCGTGTCGATCCTGCGATTTGCGTCACTCACGGGGCCGGCGCTCGTGCCGACGGTGTCGTTCTATGACGACAGCATCGTCGCCCCGTCGGACGCGGGTGTGGCCGACGCGGGCGCCGTGCTGCCCAGGGACGCGCGCGCGCAGGACGTGTCGGTCACCCGCGACGGCCGCTTCGCCATCGCCCGCTTCGCTGACAGCCCCGCGATGCGCGTCGTCGACCTGATGCGCCGCACCGTGCAGACCATCAACCTCGGTACGGCCATCACCGACCTCGACGTGGCGCCCGACGGAACCTTCGCCCTCGCGGCCCTGCGCGGCGAGTCGCGGGTGCTGCGGATCCCCATCCCCGGGGGACTCACCGACCCGGCGCTGCGGCGCTCGATCGACCTGCCGGGCGAGGTGGTGGGCTCGATCACGATGAGCCCCGACGGCGCGCGGGCGCTGGTGTACAGCACCGCGGCGATGACCGAGCGCGCGACGCTGCTCGACCTCGCGGGCACAACCCCCCCGGCGGTGCTGCGGCTGCGCAAGACCGTGCGCGCGGTGGCCTTCGCGCCGGGCGGCGAGTCAGCGCTCATCGTGCACGGGCGCAGCGAGGGGAGCTCGACCGAGCCGGGCATCGACCTCGAGACGCAGATCGATCGGGCGTACGGGTATTCGTTGTTGAATGTCGCCGAGCGCTTCACGCGACTCCAGCTGACGCCCGCGGAGGTGGGGCCCTTCGCGCTGGTTCCGGGCGGGACGCACGCCTTCGTGCTGCTGCGCGATGACTCACGGCGGGTGTCGCTGGCGCAGCGCATCACCCTCGCCAGCCTGACCATCCAGGACCTCGCGCTGGGCTCTCCCCCCGTCTCCGTCGGCGCCGTGCCCGCCACCGAGCGGGCCTTCATCGGACAGGATCACCCCGAAGGCCGCATCACCTTCGTCGATTGGAACACCGGTGCCCAGCAGTCGATCACGGGCTTCGAGCTCAACAGCCGGATCGTGGAGTGATGAACGTGACTATCCCTTCCCTCAATCGATATCAGGGCGTCGCGCTCACCCTCGCCCTCGCGGCCTGCGCCGACCGCGACCCGCGCTATGCGCTCTCCATGGAGACGCTCCCGCCGGTCGCTGCAGGCAGCGCGCTCGTCTATGTGCAGCCCGCGCTCTCCCGCGCCACGGTGGTCGACCTCACCCAGGACACCCCCGCCGTGCGCCAGGTGGCGGTGGGCGGTGACCCCGTGCTGGTCAACGCCCGCGTGGCCCACGACGAGGCCCTGGTGCTCTCGCGGGGTCAGCGCGGCGCGGCGGGCGTGGCCCCGGCGCCGGCCTCGCTCACAGGCATCACGGCCGCGGGGGCGGCCCGGCGGTGGACCCTCGGGTCGCCCTTCAACGCCCTCGCGCAGAACGGCGACGGGCGATATGGGATGGCGTACTTCAACCGCAGCGCCAGCGCGGGGCGGCTGCTGTTCAACCCCAACGAGGTCGCCGTCGTCGACCTCGATCGCGCGCAGGGCCCGAGCAACCCGGTCATTCGCACGGTGCGCAGCTTCGGGGGGGTGCCCAACGGGGTGGTGTTCTCGCCGACGATGACCGTCGCGGGAGAGCCGCGCACCCTCGCGGTGGTGCTGTCGGACGCGTACGTCACGCTGCTCGACCTCAACCACCCGGAGCGCAGCGAGGTGACCGTGCGGCTCACGCTGCCCGAAGACCCGCGCGCCGTGGCGCCCGCGCAGGTGGTGTTCGACACCGACAACGCCACGATGTACCTCCGGGCCGATCAGTCGAATGACCTCTATGTCCTGAGGCTGGTGACGGTGACCCCGGAGTCGCCGACGGCCAACGACTTCCGGCCGGCGCTCAACCAGCTCGCCGCGGGCGTGCGCCCGGCCGACCTCGCCCTCTTCGGCGAGCCCAACGCGCGCAAGCTCCTGGTGGTGTCGCCGGGCAGCCGCGACGCGCGGGTGATCGACACGGTGGCCAACACCACCACGGTGGTTCCGCTGGATGCGGTGGCCAACCGGGTGCTGTTGTTCAATGGACCATCGCCGCGCAGCCCGGCGCCGGCGCTGCGGGCGCTGCTGTACGCCACGGCGGGCGTGGCCAGCGCGGTGAGCTTCGTCGAGCTGACCGATATCGAATCAAGGCGCTCGCAGAACGTCGAGACCCTGCAGCTCGGGCGGGTGATCAACCAGGCGCTCCCGCTGCCCGAGCGGGGCGTGGTGATGTTCGGGCACCCGACCAGCGCCACCGGGAGCCTGTCGCTGCTCGACCTCGGGCGGCGCACGGCGGCGCCGATCTTCTCGGAGGTCGCCCTGGAGAGCGCGCGCTTCGACGACGACCAGCAGGCCCTGTGGGTCGCGCCGCCGTCGGGCGAGCGCCTGGGCTACATCGAGCTGAACAACTTCCGCCCGGGCGAGCTGCGGCTCGACGCGCCGATCGTCGATGTCATCCCGGTGGCGGGGGTGGCTGGGCGACGGGTGGTGGCGCTGCACGAGGCCTCCGACGGCTGGATCACCGTGGTGGATGGGACGGACGTAACGCGGGAGCGCTCGCGCTCGCTGCGGGGCTTCCTGCTGACCGGCTTGTTGGATGAAGGGGAGGCCCGGTGATGAACGCGCGCGTGGTGGGATTGCTGGGTGCATTGGTCGGGACGGCGTGGGCGGGGAGCGCGAGCGCGCAGCACGCACCCGTCGACGCGCCGTGGCGGTTGGGCTTCGAGGTGGGCGGCCGGTGGCACCGCGACCGCGGGCTCGACGCCTTCGGGGACACCCGATCGCCGCCGGTGGTGGGGCTGATGGGCGCGCGCGACCTGGGGCGCATCGGCGACCGGGCGACGCTGGCGCTGGACGTCAGCTGGAACGCGGAGATGTTCCAGGGACGGCTGCGGGACTCGCTGCAGAGTCGATTGACGGCGCACCTGCTGAGCGCGGGTGTGACGCTGCGGGTGCGGACCTTCTGGTGGCTGGAGCCGTATGCGCGCGTCGCCGCGGGAGCGCTGTATTCAGACATCACGCTGGAGCCCGAGGCGGGGACCGCGCAGAGCGGCGCCCTGACGGGCGACGAGTGGACCTTCGCGGGCACCGGCGGGGTCGGGGTGATGGTGACGACGGCGCCCTTCCTGGGGCGGCTGCGGCTGGCCGTGGCCATCGAGGGCGGGTATCAGCTCGCGTTGTCGCAAGAGATGCGGGTGCGCCCGCAGGCGTTGTCCAATGACGAAGCGCAGGCCGACCGGCTGCCGGTGGCCGACACCTCGCTCGGCACGCTGAGCCAGAGCGGCGGATACCTCCGGGGGCTCATCGGGCTGCGATTCTGAGGGAGGAACGCTCCCCGCGCGGGGGGGCGTGTATGCTCGCGCGATGCGAGGGTTGCGCGTCGGGGTCATCGTACTGGCCGGGTGTTCGTCGTCCACGCCGTCGGTGATGACCGACGCGGGGAGCCCACGGGACATCGTCGATGTCGCCACCGACGCGAGCGACCGGGGGGACACCGCGAAGGTGGATGCCCCGATGGCGTGCACCGAGGCCGTGCGGGTGCACTCGGTGCTGCCCGAGCGGATGATCGTCCCGGTGGGGGGCACTGGGGCGGTGCTGTTGCGCCTCGCGGGCGACCGGGCGGGCTGCGACGCGGTGTATCGTGTGGAGAGCGCCGACGCGGCGGTGCTCGCGGGCCCGGCGACGGCGCCGAGGGTGACCGTGGGACACGGGAGCGTCGGCTTCGAGGTGCGCGGCGTGACGGCGGGTCGCACGCAGCTGCGGATCACGCAGGTGGAGCCCGCGGACACGGCCGGGACGGCGGGCGTCACGGTGGACGTGGAGGTGCGGGCCGCGACGCTGCCGGCGTGTCCGATGGGGACGAGCGCGGCGCTGGGGGTGCTGCGCGCGGGGCAGACGGCGAGCGCGCCCGGTGGGTCACCGCTGGCCGGGGCGGGGGTGGTGATTCCAGCGAACACCACGGGCTTGCCCGCCGAGGCGGTGAGCGTGGCGTGCGCGGAGGCCGCGGTGCCGGAGGGCTATGACGCCGTCGGGCCGGCGGTGACCTTCTCGCCGGGGGCGGTGCGCTTCGCCCGCGAGGTGGGGATGTCCATTCCGGCCAACGGGGCGCGGGTGACTTCGCTGTATGAAGCGCACATCGAGGTGGCGTGGACGCCGCCGGGGGCGACGGGGCGCACGAGGGTGGTTCCGCTGGCGGACACGCGGCTCGAGCCCGACGGGCGCGCGGTGTCGTTTTCAGGGTATCGACTGGGAACCTACCAGGCCGTGATGCGGCGGGGCATCGGCACGCGGCGGGTGCAGCGCGCGCTGCGCTACCACGCGCTCTATGGCATCTCCATGGGGGCCGTGGGGACCTCGATGATCGGGACGCGGCACCCGGAGCTGTTCGATGTGCTCGCGCCGCTGGGAGGTCCGGCGGACTCGGCCTTCTCCGGGGGATACCTGCGGCGCTGGGTGTTCGGTGGGTTCTGCACCGAGGCCGAGCGGGCGACGCTGGGAGATACCGCGTGTGCCACGAGCAGCGCGGCGAGGACCCCGACGCCCGATGACCTCGGGATGGTGGGGCAGCACTTCGAACACTTCTTCGCGCCGCCGGGGCGGGGGACCGGCGGGACCTTCGATCGACAGGCGAGGTTCCAGGGCTTTCGGGACATCGCGCGGATGTTCGGCAACCCGGTGATGGGGAGCGACCCGGCCGGGGGCACACTGCCCTTCGGGGTTCCGGCGAGCGAGCTCACGCGCACCGACGCCGAGCGCTGCGCCAACCCCGTGGTGCTGGGCGGGGCCTCTGCGACCATGGATCAGCGCTTCTATGATGATGAGTACAACCCCGATGGGCGCTATCCGGTCATCACCTTCTGCGATGGCGGACGCTCGACGGTGGACGTCGGCGCGTGGAACGGCTCGGTCGGCAACTACCCGGTAGAGATCGCGCTGGCGGTGGACCGCAACGGCAACGGGCGCCGCGACGGGGGCGAAGCCGTGATACGCAACTTCAGTGAGCCCTACTCGGATGTGGGCAATGACGGGCGCGCCGACCGCGACGAGGTCGGTTATGACCCGGTGACCAACCCCGACCCCGCGGGCGACGACTACGACCGGCAGTACAACCCCGCGGGCACCGAAGGGAACCAGCTGCGCGACGCGACGGAGCCCTACGAAGACCTCGGCCTGGACGGCGTGGCGTGCCCGACGGGGCGGCGATGCCCCTATGACCAGGGCGAAGGGGACGGGCGCTTCAACCAGGCGACCTCGATGCTGGCGGGCACCGATCGGCTCAACCCGCGGGTGCTCTACGCGGCATTGCCGCGGGCGGAGGCCGACCGGCTGGCGACGTGGATCGACGGGGGCGTGCGGGACGCGTTGCAGTTCGGGGTGAATGCCAACCACTTCGCGGGCGCCGTGGCGCAGCAGGGCGTCGGGCTGCGGATCATCAACGGGTTCACGGGGTTGATGCCGGGGAGGGTGTCGACCCGGGACAGCGAGCGGACGTTCGACCCGGGGGTGGTCGACTGGGCGCACGTGCCGGCGCACACGATGGTGCGATATGGCTCGGTGGACGCGACGCCGGAGGACATCGCGGACGGAGACGGCGCCCACGTCGGGACCAACGGGCAGATCGCCACGCGGCTGCTGTCGAGCCTGTACGCCGTGCAGGCGCGGTGGCCCGGCGGCGACCGGTCGATGGCGGCGTTCTCGACCACGGTGGACAACTCCGGGCGCTGCGCCAACGGATATCAGTGTGCGTTCGAGTTCAGGTCGGAGCGGACGGGGCGCTCGGGGCCGGTGAGCGTGTTTCTGCCGCCCGGGTATCACGACCCGGAGAACGTCGGGGTGCGGTATCCAGTGGTGTTCCTGCTGCACGGGTATGGGATGCAGCCGTCGGAGTTTGCGGGCGCGGCGCTGGTGGCCGCGTCGCGCATGGTGGCGAGGAACACCGCGGACTGGCAGCGACCGGCGAAGTTCATCCTGGTGTTTCCCGACGGGCGTTGTCGGGACGGCGACGGTTGCCTGGAAGGGACCTTCTTCGTCGACTCGGCGGCCGGCAACGCGCGCATGGAGACGTACTTCCTCGACCTGTACCAATGGGTCGACCGCACCTACCGGACCCGGGCCGCGGGCACGGTCGAGGTCACGGAGTGAGCGAGCGAGCCATGAAGACCTTCCGCGCGGTGCGCATCCGGGAGCCTGGCGACGTCGACGTGCTCGAGCTCGGCGAGGTGTCGCTGCGCGAGCCGGGCGCGGGCGAGGTGCGGGTGCGCGTCGCGGCGGCGGGGCTCAACCGGGCCGACCTCCTGCAGCGGGCGGGGGCCTACCCTGCGCCGCCCGGTGTGCTGCCCGACGTGCCGGGCCTGGAGTACGCGGGCGTGGTCGAGGCGCTGGGCGACGAGGTGCGCGGCGTCGCGGTGGGCGACCGGGTGATGGGCCTGGTGGGCGGTGGCGCGATGGCCGAGGCCCTGGTGGTGCACCACCGCGAGCTCATGGCCGTGCCCGAGGGGATGGCGCTGAGCGACGCGGCGGCGATCCCCGAGGCCTTCGCGACGGCCTGGGACGCGCTGGTGCAGGCGGAGTCGCGGATGGGCGACGTGGTGCTGGTGCACGCGGCCACGAGCGGCGTGGGCACCGCCGCGACGCAGTTGGCGCGGGCGATGGGCGCGCGGGTGATCGGCACCGGGCGCAGCGCGGCGAAGCTCGCGCGGTGCGCGCAGTGGGGCCTCGACGACGCCGTGGTCGCGCTGGGCGGGCGCTTCGCCGACGAGGTGATGGCGCGCACCGGGGGCGCTGGGGTCAACGTGGTCATCGACCTGGTGGGAGGGCCCTACCTGGCCGAGAGCCTGCGCTGCGTGGCGCCGCGGGCGAGGGTGGTGGTGCTGGCGACGATGGGCGGGGGCGTGGCGACGCTGCCGCTCGGGCTCGCGCTCTCGCGACGGGTGACCCTCAAGGGGACGGTGCTGCGCAGCCGCCCCATCGAGGAGAAGATCGCCCTGGCGCGAGGCTTCGCGGGGGCGGTGCTGCCGGGCTTCGCGCGGGGCGCCCTGCGGCCGGTGGTGGACATGGTGCTGCCGATGGAGCGGGTGCGCGAGGCCCACGAGCGGATGGCGCGCGACGAGAACGTGGGGAAGATCGTGCTGGCCTGGTGACGGAATACCCGATCGGGTATTCGTCGCCCGGACTGAGGGGGGGGCGACTACAGCAGCCGGTGGAAGTACCGGAGGTTGAGCAGCAGGGTGGACTGCGAGCCGCCGTGCACCTCCTGGCGGAGGGAGGCCTCGACGGCGAACATCTGGTCGATGTACCCGAGGCCCGCCGTGATGAGGTGCACGGGGTTGTTGAGCCGGATGTCGTCGTAGGTGTAGCCGATGCGCAGGGGCACGCGGCTGACGAGCAGCTCGACGCCGCCCGACCAGCGGGCGCGCGGGCCGTCGGCGAAGGAGGTGACGTCCCAGACCGTGTCGGCCACGATGTGGAGGGTGTCGGTGGGGATGATCCCGATGCCGCCGCCGATGGAGAGGGGCGAGAGAGCCGTGTCGGGGTTGCTGAGCGAGTAGCCCGTGATGCCCAGCGAGAGCCACGACCAGGGCTTGAGCGCGAGGCCCGCGTCGAGGGTGAAGCCCGAGTAGGCGCTGCCCCGGACGCCGTTGGCGGTGCCCAGGCCGATGTAGTCCATGTAGCGGCCGGTGATGCCGAGGCTCACGCCTTCGACCAGGGTGACCCCGAGGGCGACGCGCACGTCGTGGTTGCGGGTGTCGCCGTCGAGGAGCGAGTAGTGGTAGGCGAGGCCGGCGCCCACCCGGCGGGTCGAGTCGACCACCGCGCCGCCGAAGGACCAGCGGCCCGCGGAGGGATCCCAGAGCACCGAGCTGTCGACGTGGTAGACGCGCGACTGGCTCATGGCTGCGGGGTTGACGTAGAGCGCCGAGGTGCTCTGCGCGATGGCGTGACCGCCGCCGCCGAGGGCCATCACCCGGGTGTTGACGGGGGTCTCCGAGGCGGACTGCACCTGCCCCCACGCGGCCGATGGCATCAGGGCCAGCGCGCTCGCGCAGCACAGCGATCGGGCGAGGCTGGTGAGCTCCATAGACCTCCGGCGATAGAACGCTACCGTGGGGCTGTCTACTTCCCGACGGGTTTTCCACAGCCCCCGTCAGTACCCTGTGGACAAACGCCTCCCGGGGACCCCTCCCGAACTCGTCGATTTCTCGCGCCCCCAGCGAACTTCCACGATGCTGCGAGCCGGTCAGCCCTTGCATGCGCCAGGGCTGTGGAAAACGCTGTGGACAGGATGTTGTACCGCCGTGGGTGACGAGGCCAACCAGCTCTGGGACAAGGTGCTCGAAGCGCTGCGCGGCCGCGTCGGCGAGCAGATGATCGACAAGCTGCTGCGCCCCCTGGAGGCCCTCGACGCGGCCGACGGGGTGCTGCTGCTGCGCGCCCCCAACGACTTCGCGCGCGAGTGGGTGACCAAGGGCTACGTTCCGGTCATCGAGGAGTCGCTGAAGTACTTCACGGGGAAGACCTGGGCCATCCACTGGGCGGCCAGCGCCAAGACCGGCGCCTCCACCGCTCCGCGCTCGGCCCCGAAGCCTCCACCGCCGCTGCCCCGTCCGCCGCCACCCAGGGCCGCGGCGCCCGTGGCAACCCCCGCCGCCGCCGTGCCCCCTGAGCCCGAGCTGTCCGCGCCCGCCCCGAAGGCCCAGGGCCCCGCGCGCACGATGGCCCCGCCGGTGTCGACGAGGGCCCACGCCCCCGTGCACAACCCCGGCGCGGCGAGCGGCTCGGCGGGCTGCGGGCTGTCGCCCAAGTACACCTTCGACACCTTCGTGATGGGCCCGTCGAACAACGTCGCCCACGCGATGGCGCAGGCGATGTCGAACCTCTCGGGTCGGCGCGTCAACGTGCTCTTCCTCTGCGGCGGAACGGGCCTCGGCAAGACCCACCTCTCCAACGCCATCGGGCACCGCATCCTCGAGCAGAAGCCCGGCGCGCGGATCGTGTACGTGAGCGCCGAGACCTTCACCAACGAGTACGTGGCGGCGATCCAGCAGAAGCGCATGGAGGAGTTTCGCGGGCGCTACCGCAACGAGTGCGACGGGCTGCTCATCGACGACGTGCAGTTTCTCGCGGGCAGGGAGGGCACGCAGGAGGAGTTCTTCCACACCTTCAACGCGCTCTACCAGAAGGACATCCCGATCGTCCTGACGAGCGACGTGCTGCCGCAGAACCTCCACGGCATGGCCGAGCGCCTCTGCTCGCGCTTCGCCAGCGGGCTCGTGGCGGAGGTGTATCCGCCGGAGCTGGAGACGCGCATCGCGATCCTGCGGAAGAAGGCCGAGCAGGACGGGGTGAAGCTCGACGACGAGACCGCGGCCCTCATCGCGAGCGCAGGGAGCAACGTGCGCGAGCTCGAGGGGATGCTGATGAAGCTGTCGATTCGCGCGAGCCTCAACGGGCGCGGAGTGATCGACGCGACGCTGGCGCGGGAGACCCTGCGCATCGGGTCGAAGCCCGCGGTGACCACCGTCGAAGACGTGCAGCGGGCCGTCTGCGACCACTACCGCATCAAGCTCAACCAGCTGACGGGGAAAGACCGCCACAAGGAGGTCGCGCTGCCGCGGCAGGTGGCGATGTACCTGGCGCGCACGCACCTGGGCACGTCGTTTCCGCAGATTGGCGCCCGCTTCAACGGGAAGG